>CAXYUU010000153.1:0-7820 GCA_964292015.1 uncultured Acetobacteroides sp. | reverse complement strand
GCAATACGGGAAGTTCCACCCGTAACAGACAGCCTCATCCCCTCTACAATCATATCATAGTAGGAAGGATCTATACTCATGTAGTTACGCGTTTTGAAACGCTTGTCTATTTGTTGACCTTCAATATCTTTTACGGCATGTGGTATAATATAGTACCCTCTATTCGCAATAGTAGAAACCATATTGGCTATTTGAATTGGAGTTGTCCCCAACTCTCCTTGACCAATACCCATAGAAACAATAGTATAACCATTCCACCGTCCACTATGCATCTTATCGAAGTACTCCGGCCCCTTAACAATACCAATCTTTTCATAGTTCATATCGGTATTAAGATGCCTTCCAAAGCCCATCTGATTAAGATAAGATTTCCATACCTGATATGCCTTACGCGACGAACCGTACTTTGGACTATTTATCAAGTTAACATACTCACGAGCAAAATAAGCATTACACGACACCTGAATGGCTCCGTACACATTAAGAGGAGAAGAGTGAGGGTGACATTTAAGCAAACGTCCACCGTAGGCAAACCCACCACCACAGCCATACGCAGTATGTTCGTCAATAATCCCTTCCTGAAGACCAATTAAGGCATTCACAAGCTTAAATGTTGACCCTGGAGGGTACATTGCCTGAGTAGCACGGTTAAACATTGGATTCAACGGATCGAGGGCAAGACGAGCCCAATTTTTTCTTCGATTACGACCAGTAAGATCAGTTGGGTCATAGTCTGGACCTGTCACCATTGCTAAAATCTCGCCGGTTGAAGGTTCTATGGCAACTATGCTACCAACTTTATTCTTCATTAACTTTTCGCCATACGCCTGTAACTTGGCATCAATAGTTGCCACAATATTTTTTCCTAAGATGGCTAGCGTATCGAAACGCCCATTCTGATAAGATCCCTTAATGCGATTGTGCACATCTACCAACGAAATGGTAACCCCTTTTCTTCCTCGAAGAACCGCTTCATAATCCTTTTCAAGACCAGCAACACCGATATAGTCCCCCATTTTATAGTAGGGTTCCTTATCCATTTGCTTACTGTCAACTTCACCTACATACCCTAAAAGGTTTCCTGCAGTTTTGAGGGGATACGTACGAAGCGTACGTGGCTGAACATAAAAACCAGGAAATTTGTACATCCGCTCTTGTAATGTTGCATAGGTAAATACAGAAACCTGCTTTGCAAACACGTATGGACGATAGTAAGAATCTTTCCTTGCCTTCTTAAGCGTTAGGCGAACCTGCTCAATGGGAATATTTAAAATAGCCGAAAATTCAACCGTGTCAAATACTTTAAGCTGCTGAGGAATTACCATTAAATCGTAGGCCGCCTCATTACACACTAGCAGCTCTCCGTTTCTATCGTAAATAAGACCTCGGGAAGGGTATTGTGTAATATATCGCAACACGTTGTTCGATGCCGTCACCTTATAGGATGGATCTAGAACTTGAATGTAAAAAAGACGAAGGATGATTATAACTGCCACACTGGCAATCATCATCGCAATAACGTACTTCCTGTTGAAGCCACCTATAATCATTATCTAAAAGACTCCTATTTCTGTTTTGAAAAAGCGTATTCGGTAAGTACCACAAAGAACAAGGTCAACACAGAGCTTAGCAATGCTCTAAGAATAGTTGTAAAGAAGCCTGTAAAAGTAAAGACCTCTAACGAGAAAAGAACCACATGGTGTAAAACAATCAGCAACGCAGAGTAACGAACAAACCAAGACAACCCATATGTTGATATTGTTGGCGACAGCTCCTGCTCAAAATCTTCGCGCGAGGTAAATACCGACAGTACGTAGGGCCTTAAGTAGCCTATTAATACGCACGCTGCAGAATGCAACCCTAACGTTCCCGACAATAAATCGACTGTTAACCCTAAAAGTAACGACAGCAGCAAAAGCAGCGACCTATTGATATTAAACGGTAAAATAAGGATAAAAAGAATGTAAACGTAAGGGTTCATGTAGGTGTTGAGCTCGATATTGTTAAATACGAACTGCTGTACAAGAACAAGCGCAATAAATATGAGCGTATATTTTAAGAGGTTATTCTTCATTTGACACTGCACTTTCTAGCGTTTCTTTTTCTTTCTTTCTAAAGTCGGATATAATGTGGACATAGCGCAGATTCTTAAAATTGTTCTTTAAGTTAACCTTAAGCTGAAAAAAGTTCCCGCCCTGCACTTTATATGATTCCACTACACCGACAAATACTCCTTCGGGAAAAATTGTTGAATACCCGCTAGTTTCGACAGTATCGCCAGCCTTAATTTTTGCTTGCTGAGGAATATCGGAAAGATTCATGTAACGAGCATCTTTCCCATCCCAAGAAAGCGATCCGAAATAACCTGTACGCTTAAGCCGTGCACTTACCCTAAAGTTAAGATTCAACATAGACACTACCACAGAGTAGTTTTTAGATGTAGAAAGTACTACTCCAACGATTCCATTACTAGACATTACGCCCATTTCGGGACGTATTCCATGTACGGTTCCTCTATTAAGCGTAATGTAATTGTGCTGTTTACTTGTTGAGTTATTCACAACCTCAGCCATAGTATAGGAGTACCTAAGGCCACGGGTTGTGTCGAGACTGGCTGCCTTTACTAAAGTATCCTTAGAAAGATACCAGTCAAGCTGATTTTTAAGCTTTGCATTTTCATCAGACAGAGAGGTATTCTCCTCTTTTAGATGAAGGTACTGCATAAAACTAGTGATATGACCACTGAGAACATTGGTCATATCACTAGTATAGCTTACTACTTTTGCTCTTTGAAATAAAGAGTTGTTTACCAGCAGAACAAAAGAAAAAATCTCAAATAACAAAAAAAGAAATAGAACCTGATACCTTAACAAGAACCTCAGTAAGTTACCCATAGTTTAGTTCAAAATCTATCTCATCAAAAATGAGAACTTAGTAACGTTCTTTAGCGCAACGCTAGTGCCCTTTGCAACAGCATGAAGAGGATCTTCTGCTACGTGGAAAGGGATATTAATCTTATCCGTCAGACGCTTGTCGAGCCCTTTAAGAAGCGCACCACCACCTGCAAGGTAGATCCCTCTATTTACGATGTCAGCGTAAAGTTCAGGAGGTGTTTTTTCTAAAACCTCAAGAATTGCAGTTTCTATCTTCATAATCGACTTATCAAGACAATGAGCAATTTCTTGGTATGACACTGGTACCTCAATTGGTAAAGCAGTCATAATATTTGGACCACGAACAACAAAGTCGTTAGGTGCATTTTCAAGTTCTGGAAGAGCCGATCCTACGGCAATTTTAATATCTTCGGCAGTACGCTCACCAACCTTGATATTATGCTGGTAGCGCATATACGCTTGGATATCGTAGGTAAAACCATCACCGGCAACACGAATACTCTTGTTGCAAACAATTCCACCTAAGGCGATAACAGCAATTTCAGTAGTACCACCTCCTATGTCTACAACCATGCAGCCTTCGGGTGCTTCTACATCAAGTCCAATACCAATAGCAGCAGCCATTGGCTCGTAAATCATGTCCACGTCGCGACCACCAGCATGCTGGGCAGAGTCGCGCACCGCACGAACCTCAACTTCAGTAGAACCAGATGGAATGCAAACAACGATACGAAGGTTATTAGGAAATAGCCGGCTACGATGGTTAATCATCTTAATCATACCACGAATCATCATTTCGGCAGCTTTAAAATCTGCAATTACGCCATCACGAAGAGGGCGAATCGTTTTGATATTTTCGTGGGTTTTACCATGCATCTGACGAGCAGCATCTCCAATGGCAATCAACCGACCAGTATTCTGATCAATTGCAACAATTGAAGGCTCATCCACCACTATTTTATCGTTATAGTAGATGATGGTATTTGCGGTACCAAGATCTATAGCGATTTCAGGTGTCAAGAATGAAAATAAACCCATATTTACTTTCCTTTATTTTGTTCTAATTAATGTTTGAAGTGACGAACTCCTGTAAATACCATTGCCATTCCATTCTGGTCGCAATATACGACTGAATCGTTGTCGCGAACCGAACCTCCTGGTTGTATTACAGAAAGTACTCCTTCCTTATGCGCAATTTCGACACAATCGGCAAAGGGAAAAAATGCATCTGATGCAAGTACGGCACCTTCAAGCGAAAAACCAAATGATTTAGCTTTTTCTACAGCTTGCTTAAGCGCATCAACACGCGAAGTCTGTCCAATACCCGAAGCTAATAGCTGACCATTTTTTGCAAACACTATTGCATTCGACTTCGAATGCTTAACAATCTTATTTGCAAAAATCAGATCATCAATATCCCCCCTCGATGGCGCAACGTTAGTTACCACCTTCATATCTCCTAACTCTTCAATAGCAGTATCGCGCTCTTGAACTACTGTTCCATTAAGCAACGAACGATACTGAAGATCGGGCAAGGTAAAGGTTTTTGCAATAAGAATTATCCTATTTTTCTTCGACTTCAGTAATTCTAGCGCATCGACATCAAAACCTTGAGCAATAATCACCTCAAAAAACAGCTTATTAACCTCGATGGCACAAGCCATATTAATATTTCGGTTTGCAACAAGTACACCACCATAAGCAGATACCGGATCGCATGCCAATGCATCCACATAAGATCTTTCGATAGTATCGCGGGTGGCTAAACCACAAGCATTATTATGCTTAAGAATGGCAAACGTAGGCTCAACAAATTCGTTAATGAGGGCTATAGCCGCATCAATATCGAGCATGTTATTATAGGAAACCGCCTTGCCATTTAGCTGCTCAAACATTTCAGAAAGATTCCCAAAGAAAGCAGCCTTCTGGTGTGGATTTTCGCCATAACGAAGAGGTGTACCCGACTCAAGACTTTGCTTAAATACAGGCAAACCTAGTTCACCATTGAAATAGGAAAAAATCGCAGTATCGTAGTGTGAGGACACATTAAAAGCCATCGCTGCAAACTTACGACGTTGCTCGCAGCTGGTTTCACCACCTTGAATAAGCACGTCATAAAGATCGTCATACTGATCGCGAGAAGCAACAATAACAACATCCTTATGATTCTTTGCAGCAGCACGTATAAGAGAAATCCCGCCTATATCAATCTTTTCGATAATATCCTGATCAGGTGCGCCAGAAGCAACCGTTTCTTCAAAAGGATAAAGATCAACAATAACAAGATCAATTTCTGGAATTTGGTATTCGTTTAACTGTTCAATATCTGTTGGATTATCCCTTCGTGCCAGAATTCCACCAAATACTTTAGGATGGAGCGTTTTCACTCTCCCACCTAAAATCGAAGGATAGCTGGTTAAGGATTCAACAGAGTATGCCTCCACACCTAAGTCGTTTATAAACGAAAGAGTACCTCCTGTAGAGTATATTTTAACACCTAACTTCGAAAGTTCCTTTACAACCTTATCGAGTTTGTCTTTGTAATAGACAGAAATTAGAGCACTACGGATTTTCTTAAGTTCCACGCTTATATTATTTTTTTCGCAAAGATAATGATCTGAATATTTTTAAACGAAAACGAATGACCTTTTTTCATAATTTTTACCATGAAATCCAAACTTTTATAGGTAAAAACCCAGAATAAGGAAATCAATAGGGAGTTCCCTAAATAGTCACTCTAGAGCATTAATTATTAAAAGTTTTGCACTAAATTGGAAGAATAATTTACAAGTTGCACAATATGTCTTTTAAAAACATACTAAACAAGCAGTTGAACCTTATAAAAGAAAGCTTTATCTTCGCTATTTCTTCTGTTTCGGTTAATAAGCTGCGCACGTTTCTCTCTCTTTTTGGCATTACCATTGGAATTTTTGCCATAATCTCAGTTTACACCGTAATTGATGCATTGGAAGCAAATGTAAAAAAGTCAATTGCCTCTCTTGGAGAAAACACCCTTTACATCGACAAGTGGGATTGGATTGGAGGAATGGACTACCCTTGGTGGGAGTATATGAAAAGACCCCTACCAAAACTTGAAGAAGCAAAAAAAATCGAGGAGATGTCTCAAACTGCAGAAGCAGTTGCCTATTCGGCAAGTTTAACGTTTACCGTTAAACGCGGATCGAAATCCACAGATAAGGCAAAACTTACAGGCGTAACCTTTCCTTACAATAAGGTCCGAGCATTCGACATTCAGGAAGGAAGATACTTTACCGATATTGAAACCCGCAGCGGAAATGGGGTTGCTATTATTGGAACAAATATGGTTAAAGAGCTCTTTGATGGCTCCTCACCCATTGGTGAGTCATTAAAAATTGGCCCATTGAAAGCCACTGTTGTCGGTGTATTTAAGCGTGAAGGCAAACTTCCCATGAATGACTCCTCCATAGATGATGAAATTATCGTTCCGGTATCGTTTGCTCAAAAGTTAGTTAACTTCAAAACCTATGATGGCGGACTAAACATCATCATAAAAGGAAAAGCGGGCATAGCACTAGCAGAACTCAAAGATGAAATTAGGATGCTACTCCGTAAAATTCGCAAAACCCCACCTGCAAAAAAGGACGACTTTGCCATAAACGAAATGGCGTCCATCACTCAGTCTACAGAGGGGATTTTCACCACCATAAACTTAGCAGGTATGGTAATTGGAGGATTATCAATAATCGTAGGGGGATTTGGCATTGCCAACATTATGTTTGTATCCGTTCGCGAGCGCACCAACATTATTGGCATCCAAAAGGCTCTAGGAGCAAAAAAAGCGTTTATTCTTTTACAGTTTGTTTACGAATCGGTTCTTTTAGCCGTAATCGGTGGAGCAATTGGACTGCTAATCGTATTTTCAGGTACGTTTATTTTCAACCACGCATTCCCCGACTTCCCTATTAAGCTCACCCTATTCAATATTATAAGAGGTCTACTCATTTCAGGAGTAATTGGATTCCTTTCAGGACTACTACCTGCTATTAGAGCCGCTAATCTCGATCCTGTTGTCGCAATCAACACGAAATAAAAAAAGCCCTGTCTCCAGGGCTTTTTTATTTCATTATGGTTGAACCATATACTTGCTAACATGATTTGTTAAATCTACAAACTGAGCAACAGAAAGCTGTTCTGGTCGCTCATTGTAAAGTGGATGCTCGGGATTCTCCTTAGGCATAAACTGCTTAATTGTATTGCGAATGGTTTTCCGTCGATGATTAAAAGTTGCCTTTATCACCTGTTTAAACAGCTTTTCGTCACAGTCAAGATGAGTTGTCGAATTGCGAGTCAAACGAATTACCGCACTTTTAACCTTTGGTGGTGGATTAAACACGTGCTCGTGCACCGTAAACAGATACTCGATATCGTAGTAAGCCTGTAGTAGAACACTAAGAATTCCGTACTTCTTTGATCCAGGAGGTTCGGCCAACCGTTCGGCAACTTCCTTCTGAAGCATGCACACCACCTCGTCTACCTGATACTTATAGTCTAACACCCTGAAAAATATTTGCGATGAAATATTGTACGGGAAATTCCCAATAACACCAAACTTTTCAGGAAATATATCTTCCAACTTCATCTTGAGGAAATCGCCCTGTAGCAAATGCTCCTTAGCAAACTCAGGATACTTCTCCGTTAAATACGCTACAGACTCCCTATCAACCTCAGCTGCGTACAGTTCTAAATCTTCACGTTGAATAAGAATATCGGTCAGCACCCCCATACCCGGTCCTATTTCAATAACCTGCTTATACGTTTCAACTTTTAAACCACTAACAATATCCTGTGCAATCGCTAAGTCCTTGAGTAACTGTTGTCCTAAGCTCTTTCTCGGGCGCACGTAGTTCATCTGAATTCTTTTACTTAATTTGGTCACAAATTACG
>CAXYUU010000152.1:0-7840 GCA_964292015.1 uncultured Acetobacteroides sp. | reverse complement strand
GCATATCTGCACCACGCTGAATAACGCAAAGCGGGCTTGTTAAAGTGGGTCGTCATAGGACTTGGGAGTAGAAAGGTATAGCGTTTGCTGCGTTGGGATTTTGGTAAAGTTTTGGCTGTTTATTATCCAATTTCTGGCGGCTGCCTGCCAGTCGCGCATAGGGGTTTTACCGCCTACGCGCCAGCCGTTGGACTGGAAGTGGTTGAAGAACTTCTGTGCTTCAAGTGAAGGGTACCCCATCTCCTTGAAGAAGTCGGCTACAGCGGCCTGTTCAGGTGGTATCTTAGGCTTACTTTCAACCGTTTTGGTCTCAGCAGGCTCTCGTCTACCGCTCCCCTTTGGCATAAGGCTAAGTATGGTAATAGAGGAGCCCAGTACAGGATTTTTGTTTGCTGAGTAGGCGATGTACCCCCACGTAGACAGATCCTTTAGGCAGCGGTAGAGCGTATGGGATGAACCGATACGGCTGTGCTGCTGCATGGCTTTTTTGTTGAGGATGATGTACTCGACAAAGGATGAGCGCTGCCACTGGTGCAGCAACGCCAGGTAGAGGCTGATATGAAAGGGGGTTAACCTTAGATCAGCATCGATCCTCTCGAAAAATCCCATTAGCTGGTTCTGGAGCATGGCCTAGCGGTTATGAATTCGGTTCTCCTCCATAAGCTGCATAATATCATCGTAGGCGTAGTAGATGGCACCGCCAATTTTTGTGTAGGGGATGGTGCCGTTGATGCGCAGGGTTTGGAGCGTGCCATCGGATAGGCTGAGCATCTTGCGTACGTCGGAAGATTTTAACCAGGGCTTTTGTTGCGGATTGGCCTTGGATTTTAGCAGATCTTTGATTTCCTCTATTAGCTCCATTTTTAGTGTTAGGAGATCGCCTGTAGTGGCAATTTGATCGCGGCTGAGCCGCTGCTCCGCCTTGTTTGGGGGTGTAGCGTTCTGTCCCATAACTTTGAGAATTTGGTTATGGGGTAAAGTTGGGGCGAAGAAAAATAAATTTTTCCCGAGGTGTTCCCGAGTCGGGAAAAATAAATTTTCAACTCATTAATAATTAGATGTTTAGATTGTAAAAGCAGCCATTTTATCCGTCATCGCTTACCTTCTGAATAAGCGAGAATTTTATCTTGTCTAGAAATTGGGTTGGATTCTTACGGGCTTTAATTTCGCTAAAAATATCATAGTAGTTACCTATTTTTGTATTAAAGCATGTTTCGAAGTGGTTGATAACCTGCTTTATGCTACAGTTTCCGTTGTTGATACACCTGGTAGAGACTAGGGCATTTATCAGCTCGACCGCCGCCACCTTCGATTCAGTCCAACTCATTACGGCATCATTTTCCCGAGTCGGGAAGACCTCGGGAAAAAATGGCTCAAATTTCAGGGATTTGTAGTCGTTAGTGAGGTGTTGGCTGATTCTTATGGAGGCAATGTATCGGCCGATAATGATGGGGTAGTCTGTGATGTAGTCGCGGTTGAGGATGATGCAGGTGTCGTCAATGGGGAGCTGGAAGCTGCTTAATGGTGAGAGAACGTACTCCTCATCCCGATTGGTTAGACCTGAGCTGTGGTAGGCTATGAACTCGCCATAGCTATCGATGTGTCGCTGGTTCAATTTAATCTGCCGTTTGCAGAATTCCTTATACTTCTTGGGCGATTTCATGCTCATCCGATTTTGGATGTGAACGCTTAGCTGCTGGTGGTAGATGATTTCTGAAATAAAGAAGGGACAGCAGCTTTTTAGAAAATAAATCTCCTGGCATTTATCCTTGAAGGGGGTCTGCTTTATGTGTTCGATCACCTCTAGGAAGATTTTAGTGGCGGCGTTACAGCTTTGAACGCACTTTACCATTGGCTCATCCGTTGTATTATCGATATCCCTAAACCGTTCCAGCAAGGCCAACCGCTTATTCTCAAATGTTGCAATCATAACGTATACTTTTTCTATAAATTATCCTTTCGTTTAGGTGAATTACTGGTGTCGGAGTTTGCTAATTTCGCTGAAAGTTTTTCCATCTCCTCTGCAACCTTCTCCTTTACGACCTTGGCGTAAATTTGAGTTGTTTTGATGTTGGTATGCCCGAGCATGGCACTCACGGACTCGATGGATACACCGTTGGTTAGGGTAATGGTGGTGGCAAAGGTGTGACGAGCTAGGTGGAATGTGAGGTTTTTGGTGATGCCGCAGATGTCGGCAATCTCCTTGAGGTAGGCATTCATCTTCTGGTTGCTAAGAATTGGCAGTAAACGATCATGTATGACGGTCTGCGGATGATTCTTGTATTTCTCGATGATCTCCTTCGTTTTTGGCAGCAGAGGAATGTTGGAGGGAATGTTGGTCTTCTGACGGAAGGTGTTAATCCACAGATCGCCGTTAAAACCTAGCGTAAGATTCTCTTTCCGTAGGTTGACCACGTCGATATAGGCCAACCCTGTATAGCATGAGAAGACGAAGATGTCACGTACTTGCTCAAGCCTTGGGGTGGACATCTTTTTTTCTTCAAGAACCTTTAGCTCCTCCTTGGTGAGGAATCCTCTATCGACTGGCTTTACAGCAGGTGAAAAACCCATGAATGGATCTCGTGTAATCCACTCGTTCAGCAGGGCGTACCGGGTGATACGCTTTAAGTTTTTGACGTACTTGGCCGAGGTGTTGGCATTGCACCTTCGCACGGTTATCATGTAGTGGTAGAAGTCAACGGCAAATGCCTTGGTGAGTTGAGAAAGGAGTATGTCTTGGATGCCGTAGGTTGCTTTCATAAACTCAACGGAGAGATCCAATGCCGTTTTATAGCGGTCGTAGGTTCCCTTGGCGTGGTCGATACCCACCCTTTCGAGCAGGCAGCTGTTGTGGAAGCGGAAGGCATCCAAGAGGGTTTTGTTTCTACTCTCGTTACCCGTTAGCATTTGCTTAATGCTGTTTGCCGTTGACAGTTGACCACTTTTAAGGATCTTCTCGTGGGTGTCAAATACCTGCTGCCTCCAAAAGTTAATGTACTGGTTAAGGGATTTAACTGTTTCGCTAGTACCCTGCATTTTCTCTGCCGCTGGATTCCATTTGGTAATTTCTACGTCGCGTTGGATGGAGATCTCCGCACGTAAACCGTTAACGGTAATTCGCAGGTAAATGGGAGCTTGCTTACCATTCTTGCTTTTTGCTTTTCGAATGTAGAAAAGCACTGAGATAAATTGTTTTTGTTCCATAATGCAGTAATTTTTGGTTAAAACATTTTAAAGATAATCGCAAAGAGCAATAATACCGCTCAAAATGACCCAAAATATACTGTTCAAAAAACATTAGTTCAATAGGATAGGGGGTATTCGGTGAACAAATTAGGGGTGGTGGAAATGAATTCACCGAATCGTTCCCCTTTTATTTGAGAATTGGTGGGTTTTTCTGATTTTCACTAAAAATACAAAAGCCTGTAAATCATTAGATTTATAGGCTTTTGGTGTGCTTTGACGCTTCGTTATGCGGAGAGGGAGGGATTCGAACCCCCGGAGGTTTAACCCTCAACGGTTTTCAAGACCGCCGCAATCGACCACTCTGCCACCTCTCCGAGGACAAATGTAAGCCCAAAAAGCGAGGTGGCAAAAGGGATTAGGTCTTGTTATTTTAAATATTTTTACTAGAGAGTTGTGTGTTTTTGTTTTTTTTGTTATAAATTAGCAAATGACAAGGTTGTTAACACAAAGTGGTCGCTGTTAATCTCCTTTTCATTGCTGAAATAAGGTCTTTTAAGAGTAACAATTTTTTTTAAACCGCTAAAAAATTTGAGTTATGAACAAATCTCAACTGATTGATGCTATGGCCGCAGAGGCCAATTTGACTAAGATTGATGCAAGAAAAGCACTTGATGCTTTTGTTAAAATTACTTCAGATGTTCTTAAGAGTGGTGATAAGCTTGCTCTTGTAGGTTTTGGATCTTTTGGTGTTTCGCAAAGAAGTGCAAGAACTGGTAGGAACCCTAAAAGTGGTAAGGAAATTAAAATTGCCGCTAAAAATGTAGTGCGATTTAAAGCTGGTAGCGATTTAACTGACAATATTCAGTAATTCTCGGCTTTAGGAGATTTTTAAAGGGTGCCGGCGCACCCTTTTTTATTGCACTTTTATAATTCTATCTTTGGGATGAAAATACTTTATAGATGGAATTTGATTCAGCAACTCGCAACATACTCTCAGATCACCTCGAAACGTTCCTTGGAGATGATCGTATTGCCATAATTAATAAGGTGCTTCACAATAGGACGCGTTACTTAACCGTTTGTTTGGAGGACATATACCAGTCGCAGAATGCGTCGGCGGTAATACGGAGTTCGGAGGCTTTTGGGCTACAGGATATCCACATAATTGAGAATGCGAACAACTTTAACATTAACCCAAACGTGGTTAGAGGGTCGGATAAGTGGCTCACCATTCATCGCCACGATAATTCGGAGAATCCAACTCAGGATGCAATTGATAGCCTTAAATCGAATGGTTACCGAATTGTTGCCACATCGCCTCATGCGAATGGGGTTACGCTCGAAAACTTCGATCTGACCAAAGGCAAAGCGGCGGTGTTTTTTGGGAACGAGCATGCTGGAATATCTCAAACGGTTTTGGATAATGCCGACGAGTACCTTTACATACCGATGTACGGTTTTACCGAGAGCTTTAATATATCGGTTGCTGCTGCAATGACTATCCATACGTTGAGAGGTAAGCTTGTGGAGCAAAATATAGATTGGCAGCTAAGCGATGATGAGCTTAGCTTTTTGCGATTTAGCTGGTTGAAAAAGGCCGTTAAGCGTTCCGACCTAACGCTTCGTCGATTTCTAGAGGAAAACCCACATTTAAAATAGCGCAGCAAATGAAAGTGCCGATTAATGCCAGTAGGCTGATGTTCCTGTTGCTCGTAGCGATCTCTTTTGGTGTAAAGGCGCAGGATACCACTCTCGTTTCACGGTTTAGCTCGCTTTTTGCCGAGCAGAACGATCGTAAAAAGGATTCTATAGTAGACGGGCTGATTCCCGATTTTACCACTTTTTTGAAGGTGCACAGCTCATCAACCTTCGATTTTAAGCAGGTAAAGCATCTTGGCGTGCTCGAATCGCCCGACAAGGCGTTTACCTTTTACCTTTTCAACCTAAAGTATCGCGATGGCTCCAATCGTCACTTCGGATTTGTACAGCAGCCCAATGGAGCAGGCTTTACGGTCACCTTTTTGAACGATAAAAGTGGTGATGTGCTTAAGCCCAATGAAGAAATTCTTTCGCCCGAAAAGTGGTACGGCGCACTTTACTACCAGATTATTCCGATAAAGTCGAACGGACGAAAATACTACACGCTGCTAGGCTTTTCGTTTAACAACCTGTTTACCTCACGCAAGGTGATTGAGGTGATGGAGCTAACTCAAAGTGGCCTTGTGTTTGGAGTACCCCTGTTTTTTGATGGCAAAAGAAGCGCCTCGCGTATTGTCTTTGAACATTCGGCTCGCTATTTAATGACCTTACAGTATATTCCAGATACAAAAACCATTGTATTCGATCATCTCACCTCCTCGGAAGCGAATGCTGGTACCGATTTCCAGTTTTACGGTCCCGACGGATCGCATGATGGCTTTGTTTTCGATGGGGTACTGTGGAATTTGAAGTCGAATATTGATGTGAGAATGCCCCAGAAGGTTCAAAAGAAGAAGTTTAAAACAATAAGAACGTACTAAAATAAGCAACCATGAGTGATTTTGAGTGGAAGGTCGATCAGTTTGCCGACCTTAGAGTATTGAGATTTCAGGTGCCCGAGTTCGAAACGCTCTCGCTTAGTCAAAAGAAGCTGGTGTACTACCTGTCGATGGCTGCTGCCGGTGGGCGCGATATTCTCTTCGACCAAAACTACCGCCATAATCTGGCCATCCGCTTTGTGCTGGAGGCTGTTTATGCCGACTACAGCGGCGATAGGAAGTCTGACGATTTTACGCTATTCGAGACCTACCTCAAGCGGGTTTGGTTTGCCAATGGCATCCACCACCACTACTCGAACGAAAAGTTTACGGCCGATTTCTCGCGCGGCTACTTTACCCATCTTCTCGAAAACACGCCTATAGCTAGCTTTAAGCCTCACTATATCTCGGTAGGGGAGATTCTTGGCCAGCTCGAGGAGCCCATATTCAATCCCGATCTCGACAAGTACCGGGTTTGCTCGAATCCCGAAGTGGACATGGTGCTTGGATCGTGCAGCACATTTTACGATGGCGTTACCCAGCGCGAAGCCGAGGACTTTTACGGCCAGCTGCTTAATCCCGAAAATCAAACACCCGTATCGTACGGTTTAAACTCCACTTTAAGGAAGGATGGCGATGCCATCTCGGAGGTGGTTTGGAAGATAGATGGCAAGTACGGCGAGGCTATCGCCGAAATCGTATACTGGCTACGCAAGGCTTTGGATGTTGCCGAATGCGATCAGCAGCTTCGATCTATAGAGTTCTTAATATCGTTCTACTCCACCGGTAAACTGGAGTATTTCGATGAGTACAGCATCCTATGGGTAAAGGATCTGACCTCTAAGGTCGACTTCATCAACGGGTTTATCGAAAACTATAACGATCCGCTGGGCTACAAGGCAACCTGGGAGTCGCATGTGAACTTTAGGAACGATGTGGCTACCCAACGTACAACCGTGATTAGCAATAACGCCCAGTGGTTCGAAGATCACTCGTCGGTGGATGCCAAGTTCAAGAAGAAGGAGGTAAAGGGCGTTAGTGCCAAGGTGATTAACGCCGCTTTTTTGGCGGGCGATTGCTACCCTGCCACCCCAATAGGCATCAACCTGCCCAATGCCGACTGGATTAGAAAGATACATGGCTCGAAATCGGTTACCATCGACAACATTGCCTACGCCTACGATCAGGCGTCGCATGGTACCGGGTTTCTCGAGGAGTTTGCCTACTCCGAAGACGAACTTCAGCTGGAGTACGCGCATGGCTTCCTGGCCGATTCGCTACATACCGACATGCACGAGTGCTTGGGGCATGGTAGCGGGCAGCTGGCCGATGGGGTAGTGGGCGACGAGCTGAAAAGCTACGGCTCTACCATCGAGGAGGCTCGTGCCGATCTGTTTGCGCTGTACTACATGATGGATCCTAAAATGGTTGAGCTGGGGTTGATCCCATCGCTCGATGTGGCCAAGGCGCTGTACAACGACTACATCCGTAACGGGCTCATCACCCAAATGGTTCGGGTGGAGCTGGGCAAGAATGTCGAGGAGGCGCACATGCGTAACCGCAAGCTTATTGCCTCGTGGTGCTACGAAAAGGGCATCTCCGAAAAGGTGGTGGCGCTGGTTGTGCGCGATGGTAAAACTTACGCCGTGGTAAACAGCTACGAAAGGCTGCGCGAGCTCTTTGGCGAGCTGCTTTGCGAGATCCAGCGCGTTAAGTCGACTGGCGACTACGATACAGCCAGCAATTTGGTGGAAACCTACGCCGTTAAGCTCGACCACGACCTGCACGCTGAGGTGCTGGAGCGGTATAAAAAGCTTGGGTTGGCCCCATACAGCGGATTTGTGAACCCGGTTTACCAGCCGGTTTACGAAAGCGATCGCATCGTCGATATTACAATCGACTACTCCGAAGGATATTTAGACCAGATGCTCCGCTATTCGCGCGAGCACTCATTCTTGGGAATACGATGTTAGATGTTAGATATGAGATATGAGAAGTGGGAAGTGGGAAGTGAGACATTAGGCGCTAGGTGCTAGATTTATCTCACGTCCCATATCCCATATCCCATATCTCACGTCTCAGATCTCACATCTCATATTCGTAGTTAACAGCTAAAAACAGAACCGCCTCGTCGAAAT
>CAXYUU010000151.1:0-7854 GCA_964292015.1 uncultured Acetobacteroides sp. | reverse complement strand
AGTGCCACCCTCTATTTAAGCAAGCCCAAACCGCGTTACTATATCCATCTGAAAAGCACCTGGTAAATGGCCATACTTACTGCAATAGTTTTGACATATCTGGTTATGGTAGCCACCTTCGTCGTAGGCTACCACCGTATTGCCGAACGCAGGCCAACACCTCACCTACCCTGCCAATTTATATCCATTGTAGCTTGCTGCCGTAACGAAGAACAAAACATTGCCAACCTGCTCGAATCTATTCGAACGACTGGCTATCCCCCCGAAAGCTACGAAGTAGTTGCCGTAAACGATCACTCCACCGACAATACCCTACAGGTACTCCAAATGCTGCTGCCGCAATTTAAAAACTACCGCATCGTTAACCTCGATATGGAGGTAGAAGGAAAAAAAGCGGCTCTACAAGCTGGTGTACACGCCTCGATGGGAAGCATCATAGCCATAACCGACGCCGACTGCCTCGTGCCCCAGCACTGGCTCACCAATATTAGTAGTATAATGAGCCGCAACGTCGATCTGATTTGCGGACCTGTTGCCTACCATCCCACCACCTTTTTCGAAAAGATTGCTTCTGTAGAATTTGCCAGCCTCGTAGCATCTGGTATTGGATCGGCAGGAGTAGGCAGGCCCATCTTTTGCAACGGTGCAAACATGAGCTTTCGGAAGGAGCTCCTTACCGAAGCCAACCTTCACCAAGGGCAAACCCCTTCGGGCGATGACGTTTTTATACTTCACCACGCTAAGCAGCAGCACCACAACATACGGTTTACAACGGGTATCGACAATCTGGTTACCACCACTGCCGATAAAAACCTAACCGAATTCATTAATCGTCGAAAGCGGTGGGGATCAAAAGCCAAGCACTACAACGATAAGCAGGCAATGCTGGTAGCCATTGTGGTATTTACGGCAAACCTCGCACTACTGGCAGCTGTAGCGCTAGCAGTAACCAACCACAGCTACACCGCTGTAGCCATCGGACTTGTTGCAGCAAAGGCTATCGCCGACTACCTTCTGCTAGCCGCGCATTTTAGGGCAAATGGCATCAGCAAATGGGCCAAATATTTTATTCTTTGCGTGGCTCTTTACCCAATCTACATTACCTTTACGGCCATCGCCAGTACAACAACGAAATTTACATGGAAACAGAGGAGATACAACGATCCGAAAGCCAGTCGCCCTGGGCACAGTCGTGGAGAAAGCTAAAACGCGACCGATGGGCGATGATCTCCCTATGGTTTATTATTACCATTAGCACGATGGCCCTACTGGGTTACCTCATTGCCCCCGATTCGAGCCCCAACTCCAACAGCCAGCATCTCGAGATTGCCGTGCAGAAGCCCGGCTTCAGCACCCAAATGCTACTCCAGCAAAAGGCTACCAGCATAAAGAATGTAGGCCTCTTCACAAAGCTAACCAGCGGAAAGGAGTCGCCGTACAAGGAGCTTGCCATAAGCACCTATGCCATTTCAGATGGATACATTACCGCCAAAGAGTACACCGCTTATAAGAATGAGGAGCCGCTAGAGCATCGCTTCTCGCTTGCCGAAGTGGTTTCCCCCATCGAAAACCCCGAAAAGGTGGTGGTTCGAAACGGAAAATCATACTTTACCACCACCGATGGATCGAAAATGGTGGTGGCCAACAGCTCGCTGGCCAAGCAGGTACAAAACGCCCACATCGTTCATCGGTCGTATATCTTCGGAACCGACAGGTATGGCCGCGATTTATTTAGCCGCATGCTGGTTGGCGCCCGAATATCGCTATCGGTAGGGATAATCGCCGTAGCCATATCGCTCCTTATCGGCATCACCCTTGGCGCCATTGCCGGCTACTTTCGAGGATGGGTCGACAACGTTACCATGTGGTTCATCAACGTAATATGGAGCGTACCCACCCTGCTGATGGTTATTGCCGTAACCCTGGTTCTTGGAAAAGGGTTTTGGCAGATATTTATTGCCGTTGGGCTCACCATGTGGGTCGAAGTGGCCCGTATTGTACGCGGTCAGGTACTCAGCATTCGCGAAAAAGAGTACGTAGATGCTGCCCGAGCGCTTGGCTTTAGCGATTGGCGAATCATTGCCCGCCACATACTCCCCAACGTAATGGGGCCAATAATTGTCATCTCTGCGGCAAACTTTGCCTCGGCAATACTTATCGAATCGGGACTAAGCTTTTTGGGCGTTGGCATCCAACCTCCAACTCCTTCGTGGGGAGCCATGCTAAAGGAGAGTTACGCCTACATCATTCTCGACGCCTCCTACCTAGCCTTTATACCAGGTATCGCCATTATGCTCATGGTGCTTGCCTTTACGCTACTGGGCGATGGTCTTCGAGAAGCATTTGATGTCAGCAAGGGAAATGCCAGCAAAAAATAGCAGCGTCATAGGCAAAACAGAAGGTACTCTCTATGCTACCTTCTGTTTTACCTAAGCCACAACGGCATTTACTACCGATCAAAAAAATAGGATAGCGACATGCTCAAAACGCTGTTGTGCGACTCAATCTTGGCAGCCTCCTGTAGCGCCACCCCTTCAAGATTCGAAAAGTTGTTGATATTCACCAGTCCAAACTGGTAGATGAGCGCTAGCTGAAAATTCTTATAGGCCGCTCCTACTCCAGTATTCAGCCCCATATCGAAGGGCTTTAGGAAATCGGCACCGCCACTTCCCCTCTTAATATCGGCCTTTACCCCTCCATACGACATGTACCCCCCAACTCCATACCCAAAGTACGGACCGGCAATAACCATAAAATAGTAGTCAGTCCAGCCCAACTTGTACACCAAGTTTACAGGAACTTCAACGTAGGAAGCCTTAACCTTCAGGTCAAATCCCTTGTAGGCCGATCCCTTAGTGGAAAACAGAACCCCAGGTTGAATCGAAAGCCTATCCGTTAGGCAAACGTCCATAAGCCCGCCAACATGAAAGCCAACAAGAGATTGCGGATCAAAACCAACACCATCTTCCTCGATACTCATGGTTGAAATAGTAATACCTCCAGCGACACCAAACCGCACCTGTGCCTCAGCCGAGAGATGGGCAATCCCGTACAATAGAATAAATAATGCTAAAATCCGTTTCATACCATAGCGATTAAAGAGCCTACTCTTTAACTTTTCGGCAGCTGCTTCGTACTCTTTTTTGGGTTTTCCGAAATACCCCAGCTATTACGATACCTCCCTAAACACGAATTCACCTCGATTACACCGTTGAATAAAACCAGATCCTAATCACAATTAACAGTCACTACTGATTACGAAACAAACGGCAAAAGGTTGTCGTTACCAAGGTAATACACCCGCTTTTGCATCCAAATTAGCTACAAATCCAACACCAACGCCCAAACATCAGGTAAGCCCATCCTACCCCGCACGCACATCGTCCAAAAATCAACAAAAGAATAGGTAGTTAGAAAGTAAGTCCAGGTAACTGACTTCCCAGTATAGATAGTTGGAAAGAAAGTACAGGTAGTTAGCTTCCCAGTATAGGTAGTTGGACAAAAAGTATAAGTAGTTGGAAAGAAAGTACAGGTAGTTGGCTTCCCAGTATAGGTAGTTGGACAAAAAGTATAGGTAGTTGGAAAAAAAGTACAGGTAGTTGGACAAAAAGTATAGGTAGTTGGAAAGAAAGTACAAGTAGTTGGCTTCCCAGTATAGGTAGTTGGACAAAAAGTATAAGCAGTTGGAAAGAAAGTACAGGTAGTTGGCCTCCCAGCATAGCTCGCTAAACAAAACGAATCGGCAGCTATACTAAAGCCGAGCCGGCAACTTGCAAAAAGCGCCAAATAGTGAAATACCAGCAGCACACAAGCGGTATAGCCAACCGGCATCCGCAATACTACCGCTAATAATGCCACCAGACATCGGTACGGCAGAACCTAAAAACAGGCCTACAAGTAGTAAATATCAGGTCTTCCTCTCAGCGTTCAAAAGTAGAACAACCGGTAAAGCGAGCAGCCCACCACAAAAAAACCCCAAGCAAATGCTCAGGGTTATCTGTATTTTAAAAAATGAAGAGGCTAGTTGCCCATTTCAGACATAAACATTATACGAATCAGCCTAATCTCCTCTTCTGAATAATCTTCCTCACCAAGAAAATCAAGCGCATCTTTAACCGACTCCGTCTTAGCCTCGGTTTTAAAGTAGTCGTACACCTCGTCTAGCTTATCCTCATCAATATGCTCGTTAATGTAGTAGTCGATGTTGATTCGGGTACCCGAATTTACAATCGCCTCCATTTCGGTTATCAGCTCCTTCATATCCATCCCCTTGGCATTAGCGATATCCGCCAAATCCATACGTTTATCAATACTTTGGATTATGAAAACCTTACTACCCGACTTGTTGACAACCGATTTAACAACCATGTCCTGCGGACGTACTATATCGTTTTCGTCAACATACTTTTTCACAAGTTCGATAAACTCCTTGCCATACTTCTTGGCTTTTCCAACACCAACACCCATGATATTGGTAAGCTCATCCATCGAAATAGGATACTGAATAGACATATCTTCGAGCGAAGGATCCTGAAATATTACGAACGGTGGCATCCCAAGCTTCTTCGACATCGATTTTCGCAGATCCTTAAGAAGAGCAAACAGCACCTCATCTGCAGCACAACCACCCTTATTAGCAGCCGAACCAGCAGAATCCTCCTCGTCAGTTTCGTTGTAATCGTGGTCTTTTGCCATCATTATAGTAAAAGGCTCATCAATAAACGTACGCCCTCGTTTAGTTATCTTTAAAAGGCCATAGTTCTCAATATCTTTCGTAAGCAAATGATTGATGAGCATCTGCCGCACTATACCATTCCAGTACTTTTCATCCTTTTCGCGACCTAACCCAAAAAGTTCGTTCGTATGGTGCTTGTATGTTTTAAGTCCCGCAGTTGCATTACCTACCAAGAAGTTAACAACATGATCAGACTTAAACTTCTCCTGTAGCTCAACAATAACCTCCAGCACTTTTAAAATGGCATCTTTGCCATCAAACAGCTCCTTCGGATTAAGACAGTTGTCGCAGCAGCCACAATTCTCCTCGGTATAATCTTCACCAAAATACAAAAGCAGCATTTTCCTGCGGCATACCGAAGACTCAGCATACGAAACCGTATCCTGAAGCAGCTGCTTTCCAATTTCCTGCTCGGCAATTGGCTTGCCGTGCATAAACTTTTCAAGCTTTTGAATATCCTTATAGCTGTAAAAGGTGATGCACTTACCCTCTCCTCCATCGCGACCTGCACGACCCGTTTCTTGGTAGTACCCCTCAAGGCTCTTCGGAATATCGTAATGTATCACGTAGCGAACATCCGGCTTATCAATTCCCATTCCGAAGGCGATAGTTGCAACAACTACATCCGTATCCTCCATTAAGAATTTATCCTGATTATCAGAACGTGTATTGGAATCTAGTCCAGCATGGTAAGGCACCGCCTTAATTCCGTTCACCTTAAGCACATCGGCAAGTTCTTCAACCTTTTTACGGCTAAGGCAGTAAATTATGCCCGACTTACCAGTGTTGGCCTTAATAAACCTAATGATTTCCTTGGTAGCATCCAGCTTATGGCGTACCTCATAGTATAGGTTTGGGCGGTTAAATGACGATTTATAAACAGTTGCATCAAGCATTCCGAGATTCTTCTGAATATCATGCTGAACCTTAGGAGTGGCAGTTGCAGTAAGGGCAATAAGAGGCGCCTTTCCAATCTCAGAAATAATCGGACGAATTCTTCGATACTCAGGTCGAAAATCATGCCCCCATTCCGAGATACAGTGTGCTTCATCAATCGCGTAAAACGAAATATTGATCTGCTTTAGAAATTGGATATTATCCTCCTTCGTAAGCGATTCGGGAGCAACGTAAAGAAGTTTGGTTCGCCCCTCAATTACATCTAGCTTCACCTTTGTAATGGCAGATTTAGATAACGAGGAGTTTAAAAAATGTGCAATTCCCTCACCCTCCGTAAAGCTGCGCATGGCGTCAACCTGATTTTTCATCAGTGCAATAAGGGGAGATATAACAATTGCAGTCCCATCCATTTTAAGTGCTGGAAGCTGATAACAAACAGCCTTCCCTCCACCTGAAGGCATGAGCACAGAAGTGTCCTTCCCATTAAGCACATTGGAAATAATTGCCTCTTGGTTTCCTTTGAAACCCGAAAACCCGAAGTATCTTTTTAAATACTCCGTTAAAGTTGCATGAACCTCTTCGGCCATAATTAACCCTCTTAATACTGCTTACATTGATTTTAAAAAGTCATCTTGCACACTAACACAACAAAGTTAACTAAAGTATAGCCATATAACGATTAAAGTTTTTGTCTTTGCAAAAGTTAACAATAGGAAAAATCAGCATCCAACAGCTATAAAGTTATTGCATAAAAGCAATAACTTTGCATATCTAAAGTACTCAAGAGAAAAATAAAAACCAAGAGTTGTGGAAAATAACTTCGATATAAAACTATTTGCAGTAAACACCATCCTAGAAGAGGCCAAAGCGGTCGAAAAAATAGCCAGCTACATAGATGACGATTTTGTTGAAATAGCGAAGCTTGTATACAATTGCAAAGGAAGGATAATCATTTCTGGAATAGGGAAAAGCGCTATCATAGCAAGCAAAATCGTTGCTACGATGAACTCCACAGGAACTCCCTCCATCTTTATGCATGCAGCCGATGCCATTCACGGAGATCTAGGTCTTATCCAACCCAATGATATCATCATTATCCTTTCTAAAAGCGGTAATACTCCCGAAATAAAAGTACTTGTTCCTCTTATTCGCAATTTAGGCAACAAGATTATTGCGATGGTATCTAGTACCGATTCGTACCTAGCCCAAAACTCCGATTACGTACTAAAGGCTACAGTCGAAAAGGAAGCATGCCCCATTAATCTTGCCCCAACCTCTTCTACTACAACACAGCTGGTACTTGGGGATGCACTTGCCATGACCATTATCAAGTTACGAGGATTCACATCTGCCGACTTTGCTCGTTTTCATCCTGGTGGCGCACTCGGAAAAAAGCTGTATATGCGCGTAGCCGACGTAATATCGCCAGAGGTTCCTAAGGTATCACTCGACGAAAAAATTCGCCCAATAATTATAGAAATATCATCAAAAAGACTTGGAGCAACAGCTGTTGTTAACGATGACCAAACGCTCGCAGGAATAATCACCGATGGAGACCTAAGGCGTATGCTCGAAAAAGGGCTTGAGGCAGTAAATCTCAACGCAATGGAAATCATGACAAAAAATCCAAGAACAATCGACATTAACGAACTCGCCATTAATGCATTTGACAAGATGGAAAAGCACAAAATCACACAGCTGATCGTGTTACAAGACGGGAAGTATGCAGGAATGGTTCATATTCATGATATACTACGAGAAGGAATCGCCTAAAAAACATCATAAAGAAGATCGGCTTCTTTCAATATAAGATACTGCTTAATGCAGGCCTCAAGTTTCAAGTTTACACAAGTATTGTAAAGGAGTCAAGACTATCACATCTCGGTAGCCTCTGACTCCTTTTTACCAGTAAAACGTAAGAATTCAGCATCCAAGTCAAACAAAGTAAATAAGAATAACACTCGCCGAATCCGATTATTACATAATCTACAAACTTGTCGATATGCGTTTTTAGTTCAGTACGATGAAACTTAATTTCACCTTGTCTAATGACGACTTTTACAAATTAGTTCTGAATAGGTTGAACTTAAGACCCAGGGCAACCGCATTTAAAAACCCCAAAGTTTGTCCCTGTAATTAGAATCTAATGCGGCTTTCATACGCTTTACTCTTTTACTTGTTTTAGGAGTAGTATCCTCTGCAAGCAACGACATAGCCATTTT
>CAXYUU010000150.1:0-7867 GCA_964292015.1 uncultured Acetobacteroides sp. | reverse complement strand
GTTCCATCTGCTCGTTGACCCCCGCGGCTTCAGCCGGATTGATATCCGCGGAATTCAGCACTTTCTGCCACACCGGGTAGAACATATGCATCGCCGGATACATGGCGGTGAACAACACCTCCGGCTTATGCGTGCGCGTATGTTGCGGATGCGCATCAAACGTATTCTTAAAACGTCGCATGTAGCTCAGGAACGAACTCAACGACGTATCCATCCGTCGCGCACTCATCGCGGCGATCATGCGCGGCGAGTACACGGTTTTCAGATCCTTGCCCATCAGATGCAGGGAAATATCGATATCCTCATGCATCACATCGGCCTTATCCCGGCAGACCTCATTCACAATCTGATGCCAGGCCGAAGCGCGCAAGGCCATATTCGAGCCGAACAGCAGCGGCTGGCCGCCATCGGCACGGTAGATTCGCTTGCGTAAGGAATTGTCGCCTTTCAACCCGAAATGGCGTGAGGGCATGTCGTAATACATCACCGGACCAGTGGCACCCATCGCGGCCGGGTCTTCGGTGAAGATGCCGGAGACCACCTCCACCCAGTCAGGCCGGATCATACAGTCGGCGTCAAAACGGCCCAGCACATCGCCGGTCGCGGCGGGCAGGCCAAAGTTGCGGGTGGGAATCAGCCCCTGTTCATCGTTCTGGTGCAACAGTTTGACCGGGGCCTCGGGATGTTCGGCGATGAACTGTTCGACAATCGCGCAGGTGTTGTCCGTAGAACGATTGTCCACCACCAGCACCTCAAAGGCGCTGCTCGAGATGTTCAAGAAGTTGACGGTACTAACCAACGTTCAGTTTAACTGGCATTTTGATGGAGACGATGAGGAGATGCTCGAGTTTGGAAAGAACTACGAAGCGCTTCTTGAGTGTGAATTTAACTTCTACGAGCTAGCTGAAGCGAGATAGTACATGACAACCATATATAGGGGCGTAGCAAATTATTTGTTACGCCTTTTTTGTTTCTTTGCGCAATTGGAAAGCACATTTGACGTCTAACGTCTGTTGACTATCGTAAAAACTTATAATACCGTATTCCTGAATGAAACGAATTGCTCTTTCGTTGCTGCTGCTACTTGGCATTAATGCCTATGCCCAGCAAAAAAACTTTACCATCGAACAGGCTACCATGGAACAGGGACGCACCTTTGCACCTAAAACGTTACGTGGTTTGGCCTGGCGCGGAGCCCAAGCTACCGTTTCCTATGTTGAGGATGGCAAGATTAAGACCGTAGATCCGAAAACGGGGGGCGTAACCGAGGTGGCCACCATGGAGGGTCTTTCTGCTGAGGTTAAGCAGGCGCTTGGACGGGAATTTAAGGTGTTGCGTGCCGATTGGATTGATGCCAGTACGCTGCTGCTTAACGGAACCAACGGGGTGGCCTGCTACGACATCGCTACAAAGCAGGTAAAGTCGAACGTTCTTGCACCTGCCGATGCCGAAAACTTTACCCTAGCCGCCTCAAACAGGATGGCTGCCTATACGGTTGGCGACAACCTGTACCTTACAGACGGATCATCACCCAAACAAGTTACTACCGATGGTGGTAAGGGCGTTGTTAACGGCAAGTCGGTGCACCGAAACGAGTTTGGCATTAAGGGAGGGATTTACTGGTCGCCTAAGGGCAGCGCCATTGCCTTTTACCGCATGGACGAGAGCATGGTGAGCGAGTATCCGATTGTGGATATCACCAAGCGGGTGGCCGAGCTGCGTCCCGAGCGCTACCCGATGGCCGGTATGACCAGCCATCAGGTTACCATAGGGGTATACAACGTGAAAAGCGGCAAAACCATCTTTCTACAAACCGGAAAACCCGACGACCACTTTCTTACCAACGTAGCCTGGAGTGCCGACGAGCGCTCTATTCTTGTTGCCGAGATTAATAGGGGGCAAAACCATATGAAGCTTAATCGGTACGATGCCCAAACAGGTATGCTAATCAAAACGCTATTCGAGGAGAAGAGCGATAAGTGGACCGAACCCGAGCATCCTGCCGAGTTTCTTACCAAGAATCCGAACCTGTTTATCTGGCAGAGCGTACGCGATGGCTACAACCACCTTTACCTGTACGATTTGGAAGGCAAGCTCGTAAAGCAGCTCACCCGTGGTGCGTGGGATGTAATGGACGTTAAGGAGATAACCCCCGACGATCGCTACATCTACTACGTATCGACCCAGGTTAGCCCGCTCGAACGCCACCTGTACCGTTTAGAGGTGAAATCGGGCGCTACCACCCAGCTTACCAGTGAGAGGGGAACGCACAACATCATCATCAACCATGCTGCAGGCCTATTTATGGACCAGTACAGCAGCCTTAGCGTGCCAAACGTCATCAGCATAAAAACCACTACCAAGCCTAAGGTGGTGCGCAACCTGGTTACGGCTACCAATCCGTATACCGACTACCGTATGGGGCAGGAGCGCTTTGTAACGGTGAAGACCTCCGATGGGGCAACCGATCTTTACAGTCGTATTATTCTTCCTGCCGATTTCGATTCGACCAAAAAGTACCCCGTAATTGTGTACGTGTATGGGGGACCTCATGCACAGCTGGTAACCGACAGCTGGTTGGGCGGTGCCCGCCTGTGGGAGTTCTACATGGCGCAGAAGGGGTACATCCTGTACACCATAGATAATAGGGGAACGCCTGCCCGTGGGCGCGACTTCTACCAGGCCATCCACCGCAAGCTGGGTACGGTAGATGTCGACGACCAGCTGCAGGGCATTGCCTACCTTAAGTCGCTACCCTACGTGGATGCCAACCGCATTGGCGTACATGGCTGGAGCTACGGTGGCTTTATGACCACCACCCTGATGTGTAAGCATCCCGAAACCTTTAAGGTGGGCGTGGCCGGTGCTCCGGTAATCGACTGGAAGTTCTACGAGGTGATGTACGGCGAGCGCTACATGGATACCCCAGAGGAGAACCCCGAGGGTTACGCCAGCGCCAGCCTGCTGAACAAGGTAAAGGGGCTTAAGGGCGACCTGCTGATTATCCATAGCGACTACGACGTTACGGTGGTGTGGCAAAACACCCTCAGCTTTATCCGCGAGTGCGTGAGCAACAATATTCCGGTCGACTACTTTGTGTATCCGCAGCACGAGCACAACGTTCGTGGCAAGGATCGCATCCACCTAATGACCAAAATTACCAAGTACTTCGACGATAATTTGAAGAAGTAGGCGATATCGATCCCCGCAGGGGGCTAAACCCTGTGAAGGGTGGGCGTAAAAACAGACAAGCCGCAGCGATTTCGCTGCGGCCTGTCTGTTTTTTGGGGTCAGCTAAAAGGAAAGTTTTTGCTGCTACATCCGGTCTGTTCCAACGCCCTTGGATTTTTGTTTTACTTTTGAGCGTACAGCCTAGGACTGTGCATTTTTACCGGGCAGGGGAGGCCTTCGGGCACCTTGTTTGGCATGGAGAAGAAGCTGGTCTGCCCCAGTAGCGGTAGTGGGTTGACTATCGGCTATCCTACTTCTCCATTCAACGTTTTTTTCGCTGATCCGCCCGCTTTACATACAGCTGCCCTTCGGGGGTAAGCTGGTTGCCGTCTGCGGTTAGCTTGTTCTTATCGTTGCCGACAATCTGATGGCTTAGCGCTATGGTTACCTTGGGGTAAGCTTCAATAAAATCGGCCAGCTTTTCGAGATCTCCTAGATAATTGGCGTCGCTTTTGAGGTGCTGGTTTCCATATTCGGTAATCCACAGCTCCTTACTACCGGTGTTTGCCAACTTTACGATCCTTTCGAAGTTCGCTTTGGTGGATTGGAAGTCTCCTTTGTCGGATATGTACACATGGTAGGTGTAAGCATCGATAGCTGGGGTGATGGTGGTTGTAACGAGCGAGTTCCACTGGTACATTCGGCTGTTAGAGGGTCTTACCGATCTGGCCAGTAGCAGTATCGCAACTTTGGCGTTGGGGAATTCGTCCTTAATTTTAGGAATCCACTCGTTTGCCTTTTTAGCATAGTCGGCCCCTGTTGGGAATTTGGCTTCGTAAACTTTATCCTGGGCGTACAGCTCGTTTCCGAGCTCAATGTAGTCGACCGGAATGCCCTGTTCGCGGCTGGATTTAAGCATTTCGAGCTGGTCGTCGATGGTTTGGTTTGCAATGTCGAGCACAAAAACAACCTTTACGCCCGTAGCGTCTACCAGTCGCTTTAAGTCGCTGATAGGATGGCTCTGCTTTGGCTTGCGCGAGGTAATTACCCCCTTTCTCCAATCCCAGCTATGCGCAACCGTTCCGCCCGGATACCGAATCATATCCGGTTTCATGCTGCATATTTGGGATAGCATAGCTTTGTTGTCAAACGAGGGGAAGTACGACCAGTTTTGGTTTAGCCCTACTAGTACTTTCTGGCTTTTTACCGAATTGGCAGCGGCATATTCGGCTGTTGCTGCCTGTCCTACGTTCGATTGGGACTTCTTCGCCCTATCCTTTTTAATACCTTGACTGTTTGCTGTCAGAAATAGCGAAATGGCCATTGCGGCTAGTAGTAGCTTGCGCATATGTCTTCTTTTTTGTACTGTTTGGTTGGAGCACTTACGGCAGGGCAAGGTTTACCGCATTGCCTCTGCCGGATAACGGGTGTATGGCTAGCTGCTCAGGAGGTGAGCTGGTGCAAAGAATCTCGTGGAAGCGCTGCACTACCGGGTATGCCCAACCTTCTGCCGGCTTTTGGTAGAGCCTCGAAGGTGTTGCCGCATACGCTGCCTCTCTTTACCTCCTTGGGAGCCTCTACTCCTTGTTATCGGGTTCGAAAAATATCCACTGAATGGCCGGCATCTCCTGTTTTAGCGCAGCCTCGCAGGCGTATATGCTCGCAATTAGCTGCTCCGGGGTGTCAACCGGGGCCATTGTTGCCTTTACGGCAACCATTACCTGGGGGCCTAGCTGTAGGGTGATCAGGTTAAGGATTTGGTCTACCTCGGGACGCGCCTCTAGAAGCAGCTTTATCTCGGCGCGCGTTTCGTTATCGGCACTCTGGCCAATTAGGAGGCTTTTGATTTTTACGGCTAGGAAAAACGATACCACAATCAGCAACGCGCCGATGCCAATGCTGCCGATGGCGTCGAAAATGGGGTTGCCGGTTATTACCGCAAGCCCAACCGAGGCTAGGGCAAAGGTTAAGCCCAGCAGGGCGGCAACATCTTCGCCTAAAACGATAACCAGCTCGCTCTGGCGGCTATTCTTAAACCAGGTCCATAGCGAAACGTTTTGCCTTACCTTGTTAATTTGGGTCAGGCAGCCATACAGCGAGGCCGCCTCGAGGAGTATGCTCACCGATAGCACCACAATGGCCACCATGGGGCTTTTGAGCTCCTCGTTCGAGCTAAGCTTGTGGATGCCCTCGTAGATGGAAAACAGCCCACCTAGGCTAAACAGGATCAGGGCAACGATAAACGACCAGAAGTAGATCTCCTTTCCGTACCCCAGCGGATGCTCCTGGTCGGGTTTTTTCTTGGCGGCCTTGAGTCCCAAAAATAGGAGCCCCTGATTGCCACAGTCGGCGTAGGAGTGTATCGATTCGGCCAGCATGGAGCCCGAGCCGGTGATTACGGCCGCAGCCGTTTTGGTAACGGCAATACCCAAGTTGGCCGCTAGCGCGAAGTAAATTGATTTTACGGAGGAGTTCTGATGCGACATAGTATGGTGTGTGCTGTATTAAAAACGATTAAAGGTAGCGTTTCTGACCGGTTTAGCGCTAAGGACTTTTGCGGTAGTCTGGTCTATACTGCTGTCCTCCAATTCTGAGCTGAATAACCGCAGATCGAGAAGTCCAAAGAAAGCTTATTTTCCAGCAACCTTCAAGGGTCGGCGTGCTTTTAGCAGTTCCGCCTGTATGTTTTGCCCCTTTTTCATTAAAAAAATTAACAAAAAAGCTTGCGAAATAAAAAAATAGCTAATTTAGGGGTGCTGTTCTTTGAAGCTTGAACCATCTATTTGTACGGTTGATGCCAATCGGAGCCCTAAAATGGCGTTTCCTCTCGGAATTTTTCACGCCGGTACGCCCGGATGGCAATTTCCTTCCGGAATTTTTACTCCGGTACGGCGGCACGCAAATTTCCACTCCGAATTTTCCACGCCGACGCAGCGGCACGCAAAATTCCTCCCTGAATTTTCCACGCCAGCGTAGCGGGATGCAAATTTCCGATCGGAATTTTTCACGCCAGCGCAGCGGTACGTAAAATTCCTCTCGGAAACGATCGTGCCGGAGCGGCGGCGGGCAATTTTCCTCTCGGGAATTTCCTTAAAGGTGGATGGACGAGCTTTCAGAGCGCAGGTTTTGAATCATACGAAGAGAATTTTTGTCAATGGTTATTAACGAAAATCATTTTTTCTATGAGTTTGTACTTTTCAACGAGCAAGATGCTCTTAAAAGACGTGGTTGACTACGGTAAAAAGTTGGACAGCCAAGTTGTGGGATCGGGTATTGAGGGGTTAACCACCTCTAAGCCTTACTTACGTTTTAAGGAGGCCAATGCTAACTTGGGACAGGGCTACATGCTGTTCCGTAAGAGTGAGTTTACGGAGCAGCTTTGTGAGCTGGACCAGAAACGGGGGAACTCGTACCGCGGACTCTTCCACGGGGTTCAGAGCTTCCTCTACTCCGATGTGCCGGCCGAGGCGCTGGCTGCCAAAAGGCTTAACGTGCTCTTCGATCACTATGGCTTCGACTTCCTCGAAGGTTCCTATTCGGGCGAATCGAGCACCCTTTCGAGCTTTATTGATGACCTAAAGAAGTCGGAAAATGCGGCAGCCATTACAACGCTGAAGTTCGAGGCAAAGAAGGCGCAGCTGGTTAACGATGTAACCACCTTCGACACCACCTACAACCAAAAGGTTGATGACAAGAACAGCAAGGCTGATTTTGTTGCCGCCACAAGGGTTCGTAGGGAGTTTGTACAGGCAACCAAAAACTTGCTCGCCTACGTGCAGGGCAAGCAGCTGGAAGAGTCTGATCCAAAGTGGGAACCGCTTTGCTCAAAGATCCTGCTACTTAATCAGGATGTAGAGAAGACCGAAGCGCTACACCAAGCCGCCCTGAAGAATAAGCGGGAGGAGGGAAAGAAGTAGCATCCTACTTGGCTATAGCAGTAAGGGAACCCGAAGGTTCCCTTTTTTATTTTAGGTGCCTATTCGTCTACCCCTTCCTAGGGTAGTGAACGGTATGCATTGCGCTACTCCAGCTCACCCAGCCGCTTACGGATGTACTGCTGCTTGGCCATGTGGTCGAGCGATGCCGACTTGCGTGCCCCGGCCAGGTAGGTAATCAGGGTGTCGGCCATTGTTAGACGGTGGGCGAGCACCTGAGGTTGCGACGATACCGCACCTGCTTCGAACAGCAGCATGGCCACCATCTCCACCTTTTCGGTAGGGTAGGGGTCGTTGGCAAAAAACTCGACGATTTGGTCGGATGTCATGGCCTCGAAATGCTCAAGGTCGTTTCCCAGAAAGGTGGTAAAGGCCGCCTTTACCTCGGCAATCACCAGCTCGGCATCGTCGTTGCGGCGACCGGTAACAATGTGGTCGAGCGCCATAAAGAAGTTCTGCATCATTCGCATCAGAAAGTCCTTTTCTCGATTTATTGACATGGTTCTAGTATTGTTTGATGTCGCAAATTACGACAAATGTATCACGTATTACTGTTTCCATTTGCTAGCTTCCTATTTTAGAGCAGGGACAATAAGCTACGGAGTTCATTACAAAAAAGAACTCTAAGTTTATTCGTGGTTATAAGCAGCTCAAGAGGTTGAGCACAGAGGACACCTTTAGTTGAGACACTATGGCAAATCTTCTTTAACTTCTCTAACTTCTCTAACTTCTCTAACTTCTCTAACTTCTCTAACTTCTCT
>CAXYUU010000149.1:0-7878 GCA_964292015.1 uncultured Acetobacteroides sp. | reverse complement strand
ATTATTGCCAATTGTAAGGCGTTCCACCCCATCTGGAGAAGGCGCTTGCTCCACCACCCGATACTTTTTGACGGCAAAAACTATTGGAGCACGTCTCTCGATAGCTAGGCTATCAAAAACAGGTAACGTTTCGGGATGCGACTCTCCGATAACGACAGGTATTTGGGATTTAATTATCCCTCCTTTTTCAAAAGCTATTTCGTCTAAGGTATTCCCCAAGAATTCGGTATGGTCGTACCCAATGTTGGTTACAATGCTAACCAACGGGCTGATGATGTTGGTGGAGTCGAGGCGTCCACCCATACCCACCTCTACAACCGCCACATCGACCTGCTCATCAGCAAAATATTTAAAGGCTAACGCAACCGTCATCTCAAAAAACGAGGGTTGAACCTGCTCAAACAGATCCATATGGTGCTTTACAAAATAGGTCACATAGTCCTCCGAAATCTCAACACCATCAACCTTTATCCGTTCACGAAAATCGCGCAGGTGAGGCGATGTGTACAACCCCACCTTAAGCCCAGCATCCTGAAGAATAGAAGCAAGCATGTGCGAGGTAGACCCCTTACCATTAGTTCCTGCTACGTGAATAGTTTTAAAACTACGATGCGGATGCCCAAAGTGCGCATCCAAAATAAGCGTATTGTCGAGGTTTGCCTTGTACGCACTTTTGCCAACCCGATGAAACATGGGAAGCTGGCTGAACATATAATCGAGGGTTTCCTGGTAGGTCATGGTGATAAATTTCCTGCAATTTTAGCTATAAAAGAGGAACAAATGCGCTTAACACAGGTTTTAACATTTAAAGATTTCAAATTAACGCTTCTCCGTTAGCCTTTGTCTGAATTTATTCCACAAATCTAGCCATTATGAAAAAGAGCGATTCTAAAAAAGGCGTTCCGAAAATATTTGTTTTGGACACCAACGTCATTTTACACGACCACAGCTGCATTCGCAACTTTCAAGACAACGACATCATCCTTCCTATTGTAGTACTCGAAGAGCTCGACAAGTTTAAAAAGGGAAACGACGAAATAAACTACAACGCACGTGAATTTACCCGCGAACTCGACAAAATTGCAGGCGACAACCTGTTCAACGGAGGCATTTCGCTAGGCAAAAACCTGGGAAAGCTAAAGGTAGAGCTAGGACAAAAGATGCCCGAAAAGGTTCAGCTATCGCTTTACGACGATATTCCCGATAATAGAATACTCAGCATTGCCCTTTACGTAAAGGAGCAAAATCCCGACCGTCCTGTCATTCTTGTTTCGAAGGATATCAACCTAAGATTAAAGGCCAAGGCGTTTGGGCTACCCGCACAGGACTACCTAACCGATAAGGTTGCAGATATCGACATCCTGAAAAAAGATGTTGAGGAAGTGCCTCTCGACGATGAGCTAATCGAGCTGTTTTATAAAAACGACGAACTTTCCGCCGTTAAGCTCAAGCAAGTTTTTAACCACAACGAGTACATCATCCTTAGAGGAAGCACAAAAAGTGCGCTTGCCTACTACGACAAGCCTTCCGGCTCATTTAAACGGGTAGAAAAGCACCGTGCCTACGGTATTGACCCTCGAAATTCGGAGCAAGCCTTCTCGCTCGATGCGCTACTCCGAAAAGATGTACAGCTGGTAGCACTAACCGGTAAGGCAGGAACCGGAAAAACCCTACTGGCACTTGCTGCTGCTCTTGCTCAAGAAAAAGAGTACGACCAAATCCTACTTGCTCGCCCTATTGTACCTCTTTCGAACAAGGATTTAGGCTTTCTTCCTGGCGACGTAGAGGCAAAAATAGCCCCCTACATGCAGCCGCTATTCGACAACATTAACTTTATAAAATCAAGATTTAAGGATACCAACCGCGAGTACATGCGCATCGAGGAAATCAGAAAGTCGGAAAAGCTGGTAATTACACCGCTAGCCTACATCAGGGGGAGAAGCCTCACCAACGTTTTCTTTATTATCGACGAAGCGCAAAACCTAACGCCCCACGAGATAAAAACAATCATAACCCGTGCAGGAGAGGGTACTAAGCTGGTATTTACAGGCGACATCTTCCAAATCGACTCGCCCTACCTCGACATCAAGTCCAACGGGCTCACCTACCTTAGCGATAGAATGCTAGGACAAGAGCTCTTTGCGCATGTGAACCTGGTAAAAGGAGAGAGAAGCTTGCTTGCCGAATTAGCCAGCAACCTGCTATAAGAGATATGAGATGTGAGATTTTAGACATCCTTCATGCTTATGTAATATCTTGCTTCACGAGAATAAATCCGTAGTTCGGGCCTTTTATCTTGAAAAAAGACCTAACCGCTATTCGAAACCTATTTAGTATCTCTGCAACAAGAATCATCCAAAACAAAAAGCCAGGTATTTAACCTGGCTTTTTGTTTTGAATTAAGTGTAAAGAAAAGAAAACGAATCACCATTTCTTTAACTTCTCTAAGTTTGCGTAACGGCTTCTAACTTTTACTTAAATGAACAGGTTCACCCCTGAATTTTCGGCACGCTCCATATAGGTGGCAACGCCACCAACGGTTACGCTATCGAACAGTTCCTCGTGCTTAACACCCATCACATCCATCGACATCTGGCAGGCAATAAATTCCACCCCATTATCGATAGCCTGCTGTATAAGGCTTTCGAGCGAATCGATACCCTTACGCCTCATCTCATTGCGCATCATTTTGGTGCCCATGCCCCCCATGTGCATCTTCGATAGCTTAAGGCCTTTACTGCTCGATGGCATCATCCACCCAAACATCGTCCCCATCATATCTTTAGACACTGCCGGTTTTTGATGCTTCTTAATCACATTTAACCCCCAAAAGGTAAAGAACATGGTTACCTTATGTCCGGTTGCTGCTGCTCCATTGGCTAGGACGAATGAGGCAAGCGCCTTGTCGAGATCATCGCTAAAAACGATGAAAGTTTTGTTCTTGGAGTTGGCCGCCGCAGGAGCATTCTCCTTTTTGGCCACCTTCTCGGCAACTGCCGTTACTATTCCTTTCTCTTGTACCAACGATACCAGCTTATTGCCGGTACTGTTGCACCAGCTCTGCACATCGCGGGCAAACCCCGGATCGGTAGAGGTAATCTCCACCAATTCTCCAACAGCGGCCTCATCAAACGACTTCTTCATCTTCATTATTGGGCCCGGACATTGCAATCCACAGGCATCAACCTTTAGCGTCCCCACCTTAATTGTTGCCGTTTTGTGGTATATATGATCGTCCTTACCCACGGTAAGATTAGCGTAGATATCCTCGTTGCTCTGCTTTTGTACTGCGGTTTGGTAGGTTTTGTACCCACCCGAAAGATTGTAAACCTCGTCAAAACCATTCTGCATAAGGATTCGCGAAGCCACATGCCCACGAAGACCTACCGCACAAAAGATGGCAATCTTCTTATTCTTCGGAATTTCTTCGAGATGCTGACGGATGCCGTCGAGCGGAATGTTTACCGCACCAGGAATTGTACCCAGCTGGTACTCCTCCTGAGTTCGAACATCGAGCAGAACGTAGTCGTTGCACTCGCCGCTTACCAGCTGGCGCCAGTAAATTGGGCGCATACGACCTGCCAGAATATTTTCGGCAACATAACCCGCAATATTTACAGGATCTTTTGCCGAAGAGTAGGGCGGCGCATAGGCATGCTCGATATCTACCAAGTCGTGCACCGTCCCTCTGCTTTTAATAATGGCAGCCAGCATATCCAGACGCTTATCGGTACCGTTATAGCCCACCACCTGAGCGCCATACAGCAGACCGGTTTCGGGTGCAAACACAATCTTGATAGACATCGGGATTGCCCCGGGGTAATATCCCGCATGCGAGGCCGAATGGGTCGTCGATTCGAGGTAAGGAATGCGCTGCTTCTTAAGCGTTTTCCCTGCAACACCTGTCGAGCCTACGGTTATGTCGAAAACCTTGGCAATAGCGGTGGCAATCGACCCCTTGTAGACAATCTTATTGCCAAAAACAATATTATCTGCACAAATACGTCCCTGACGGTTGGCAGGTCCGGCCAAGTAGGTTATGGTTGGCCTTTTGGTAATAGGGTTGGTGTACTCGATGGCATCACCCACCGCGTAAATATCCTTATCGGAAGTTTGGAGGTACACGTTTACCTTAATGCCACCAGTTTCGCCAATTTCTAAGCCTGAATCCTTGGCCAGCTTATTTTCTGGTCGAACCCCAATGGAAAGAATGATCACCTCGGCATTGAGTTCCCTCCCACTTTTGAGCGAAACCACAATATGGTCCTCCTCCTTGCGAAATGCGGTTACCGCCTCCTTTAGGAAAAACTCCACATCCTTTGTTTTTAGATGCTGATGCACGATGGAGGCCATCGAGTAGTCGAGCGGCGTCATTACCTGCTCCGACATCTCCACAATGGATACCAATATGCCCAGCTGGTGCAGATTTTCGGCCATTTCGAGTCCAATAAATCCGGCACCCACCACCACGGCACGCTTAACCCCATTTTGGGTGATGTAATTCTTAATCTTATCGGTATCGGTAACATTACGAAGGGTGAAAATCCCCTCGGTATCAATACCCGAAAGAGGCGGACGAACAGGCTCGGCACCCGGCGATAGCACCAGCTTGTCGTAGCTCTCGTCGTACGACTCGCCGGTTACCACATTCTTTACCGTTACCGTTTTGGCTTTACGATTAATGGCAACCACCTCGGCATTTACCCTCACCTCCACGTTAAAGCGGGCGTTAAACGACTGGGGTGTTTGAAGAAATAGCTTCTCGCGCTCGGCAATTGTCCCCCCAATGTAGTAGGGCAATCCGCAGTTGGCGTACGACACGTACTCGCCACGCTCGAACATCACAATTTGACTTTGCTCGTCCATTCTTCGCAAACGAGCAGCTGTAGTGGCGCCACCTGCAACGCCTCCAACGATTAGGTACTTCATAATTATGTTGTTTTACTATTTTAGCAGCCTAGACAGCGATTCGGGAATGCAAACATCCGACTCGGACATGGACGCCTTTTTGTCCATCCCCTTAGGAGTTATCTCCACAAAGACCATCCGCCTGTCGTTTTCCCCCACGGTTCGCTGTACAAACCCCTTTTGCTCCAAAGTACCCAGCACCTTCGAAAGGCGCGAGGTAGATAGCGAGCAATCGGCGCATATATCGCCCGCTTTTAGTGGGCCGTTGCTTAGCATGCAAATGATTATCCCCTCGTTTACCGTGATCTTATGCTGTTTTAGAAACGACGCTTCGAACTCGTGAAGTGCTTGGTAGATATCCTTTAGCTTGCAGATTGAATTCATGACTTTTTATTTGACATTGTCAACTATTGACAGGTGCAAATATATGGCTTTGTGAATTAACTAACGAACATCTTTAAAAAAATCGCTAATAATTCTGATAAAAAGATAACCAACACGCAAAAGGGTAGGCCGGCGATTAGAATAATCGCGCGAAGCTAAAGGGTCGAAGCCCTCCGAAACGTTTTTTTGGTAGCAAGCTGCTCCACAATGGCAACCGCAGCAACTCCAAGGGTATAGGCCACCATATCGCTCCACAAAAAGCCGAACCCTAGCACGAGCCCACCCATCCTTGTTGCCCTAATAGCATCTATCCAAGGTGCATGGTAGAGCTGGGAGATCTCTACAAAGTAGCAGAATGCCAAGCTAACGGTTGCCGTACGCACCACCGCCCACCTGTTGAAAATGGCACCAACAAAAAGGTAAACCATCACCGCCCAAAGGGCATCGCCTAGGCCTAGGTTGATAAAGTTGGGAAGAAACCCCGCCAGCCTACGCGAGGCCAGGCCAAGTGCAATGGTAGCGACAGCTAGCAAAAGGTAAACGAAACGATTTCGGGTAATATTCATAGGTAATTCGGTAATGTTTTACAAAGCAGTATCCTATTCGTAAGATAGTAGACGTTAGATTATAGACTTTAGATGAATGGCATACACCATAAGCAGACAAAGTATCCTCGCCAAAACAACAGAAATGGGAAATTTCGTCTTACTTTATAAGCAACGTCAAGTGATCCCGATCGGTTAAATGGTTAAGGTTAAGCCCGTCGAATTGTAGAAAACCACATTGGGCATGCGATGCAGAAAAGCGGCGTACTTATCTACCCCTGTACAGTGGCACATGGCAATATCTTTGGGTGCCAGCTGCTCGAAGTAGCGAATGGTGTACTCCAGCTGCTCGGCGCTACATCCCGAAATATGAAAGCCCCCAATCACCGCCTTGATCTCCTTACTAAATATCGACTTTGCCGCCTCAACCATGTTGGTAATGCCCCTATGCGAGCAGCTGCTTACGATCGACAGCCCATCTGCCGAATCGGCTACCACGAATAGCTCATCCTCAAACGTATCGTGTACAAACGTATCCGACTTCTTTACCTTAAACCGCTCGAAATGGGTATCCTCCCGATTTACTATCGGGATTTTAGGCACAATAAAGAGCCCCTTATCCAGCTCCAGCAGCTCGTCGACATAGATTACGCGGCCAGCCAACAATTCGGCATCGACCTCTACACCAATACGCTTTGTGGTACCGTGGTACTTATCGGCAAACGCAGCTCGCTTGAGGTACACCTTCGCCTTTTGGTTCAGCCTAAGGAAGGCGTTCAGGCCACCTGCATGGTCGTAGTGCCCGTGACTAATTACCACCGCATCAACATCGGCCAGATCGATACCCAAGGCAAGAGCGTTGTGGGTAAACGCATCGGTTTGACCGGTATCGAAGAGTATCTTCTTGCTCTCCGCTTCGATGTAGAACGACAGCCCATGCTCGGCAAGCAGGCCCGTTTTGTAGGTGATATTTTCGACTAGGGTTATGAGTTTCATTTTAGAAAGAAGCTATTTCAGAAGTTAAACGGAAATAAACGCAAGTTATACTGAGGTTACACAGAAGAGAAGCCTTGAAAAATCGCAATATAATAGCATAGGGTACAGCCCTATGAAGAGGTTAAAGAAGGAAAAGAAGAAAACGTAGGGCGAAAGTAGTATAAGCTACATGTAGGGAGAAGAGAGTAGGACTTGCGCAAGCCCTACTCCCTTCTCCATATTCACTACTCTCCTAATGGTTACACACGTGCCCATCATCATGGGTATGTGAGCAGCCTACACCCGAGTCGGCAAGCGTGCCCTTAAGCCAAGCCTCGGCAATCGCCTTAACCTCGCCCGAGCAGCCGCGCACCACCTCGATACCATGACGCGTTAGCACGCCCAGCGCACCAGCACCCATATTGCCGGCAAGCATCACCGTTACACCTTGAGCCTGTAGTACCGCTGCAATATCGGACTTACAGCCACAACCCTGTGGCGATGGAACCGTTTCGGTATTCACGATGTCGCGATTTTCGTTAACAGTAAAAATGGTGTCCCGCTCGCAATGACCAAAATGGTCGTCGATGTTAGTACCTCGTGTTGGTAGGGCAATTTTCATAGCACTTTATTTTGTTCGGTTAATGATATCTTCGATAGTTTGCCCCCGATGGGCAATAATAAGCTGTACACCACTACTCTTTAGCACATCGACCACCTTATAGCCAAAACGACCTGCCACCACAGCGGTTACGCCATGCTGCTTGAGCAGCTCTACGGTATTTACCCCGGCGTGCTCCTGGGTATTGCTGCAGCAGTTCTCGACAAATCGGGTTTCGCCAGTTACGGTATGGTAGATGCAAAACCAGCGGCAGCGGCCAAAGTGAAGGTCGACGGGCGAGCTGGCGGTATTTTGAGCAGCGGCTATTCCTAGAATCATGACTTAACGGTTTGGGGTTATCTGGTTCGACGAGCAAAGCGGACAACAGGCATCGGCATCGCTACCGACGATAAAGTCGATGTGGCAACTACTAGAGTGAAACCATGCGGTGGCCACTACCACATT
>CAXYUU010000148.1:0-7887 GCA_964292015.1 uncultured Acetobacteroides sp. | reverse complement strand
TAACATTAAAATCCAAAGGTTGGTTCCTTTAAAAACAATATCCTTCAGAATACTTTCATGAATTTCCTCAAAATCATCCAGATCATTTTCAAGATTGAAGTAGTGAAATACTTTTCTGATTACGCTGTTTGTTTTCATGTTGGTTCATTTTATTGCTTTTCCACAACACTTTGCAGCAGACGATAGCTGCGCTTGTTTTGCTTTAAACGGCTTACTACAATATTACGCCAAACCCATTGTTCGAATCTATTCCGGGAGGTATTACCTGCAAAAAGAGAGAGATTCAAAAAAATGGCTCTAGGTTTAACCTGGCAAACGAAATTTTGCCGATTATGCCAAGGTTCTGTCTACACTACTGTTCATGGTGGCTTCTGGCAATTTATTAACCACAGCCATCTACCATCGAGGTTTCACCCGCCTAAAACGTCACCATCTTATCGGCCCACACAACCACGTTCACGCAGTCTACCATGGTTGATATGGGGCAAACTTCGGTGCTATCGAGGTGGCGCGATTTTAGGCACGTACCACAGGCGAGTATCTCGCCCCCAGCGTTAACAAAGCTCCTCAGCTGCTCGTCTACATTATACGTTTCGTGGGTTAACCCTTCGCATTCCACGGCTTCGCCCATTAGGAATAGCTTCACTTCGTGCCCCTGTTTTTTGGCCGTTACGGCAAACCGAAAGGCATTCCATGCCTTTTCGTACTCTTTAGTCTCGAGAATGATTCCGATTTTCATGCTGTTGTTATTTTTATGGGTAACTCCAACCGAAATGTACGCAATTCTACGCAAAGTAGACGATTGGTTGCTTTGGCTTCGCCTTTGTTCCTTGCGGCTACTGGCTTCATATTACCAGCTGCCACCTACTAGCGGCGAAGCGGTAAGCCTTACCAAACGTTGCCCACAGGTTTAAGACAACTATCACCATCCTTCAACCTCCCGAACCATCTTTCGGAGCTGCTACCTCCTTATATACTCTTCAAAAAGCGCATAAATCTCTGGAAGGTTTTCTCGCCCAAAGCCCACCCTTGCGTGCTGGTGGCCGTATTCGAATGTTTCGGCAGGCAGCAGCATAATACCGGTATCCTTCACCAGCCGTTCGGCAAAATCCATCGACTTCTCCTCGGTTTTTATCCGTATAAATGCTGTCGATCCAGCCGTAGGATATGGAAAATCGAAGAAGTCCGCATTTCGTGCATGAAGCGCCTTGAATAGCTCTACGTTTCTTCGGATTTTCGCGAGGTTTGGATCCACAAACTTATCGAGATTGTTGAGGGCAATGGTTGCCAACACCTCACTTGGGGCATTGTTGCAGATAGATAGGTAGTCCTTAAAGTTCTCCACCTTCTGGAGGATCTCCTTATTTTTAGATGTTAGCCATCCCAACCGTAATCCGGCCAGTCCAAACGTTTTTGCGGCACCCCATAAGCTCACCGCGTTTTCGTACAGGTCGCAGGCCGAGGGTAACGGCGCTTGTCCGGTATGATCCAGGAACCGGTACATCTCATCAGAAAAAAGCACAATGCCGTGCTTGCGGGCTATCTCTACAATGCGCATGTAGCTGGCCATGCTTGGCATAAAACCCGTCGGGTTATGCGGAAAGTTGACGATAATCAGCTTCGTTTTTGGCGTAATGAGCTTCTCGAGCTCGTCGGGATGGTACAACCACCCATCACTATTCTCCTGTGCAGTCCAAAACGACACCTTGCACCCCAGCGTTTGGGCTACCTGGTATAACGATTGGTACATCGGCGCCATGCAAACCACCTCGTCCCCCGCATTTAGCAGAACATTCATCAGTATAAAGTTTGCCTCACCCGGCGATGACACCACTATCTCATCCATCTCGATGGTGCTGTAGTGCTGCTTTATCGCCTCGCGTAGCTCGATGCTCCCACGCGTTTCGGTATAGCCTAGCGTCAGGCTGTTCCACCGTTCCTTTTCGGTTTCCGATGCCAAGCTTAGTACGTACTCCATCGGGTAACCGTCGCAGTCGGAGCTCGACATCAGGTATTTTGTCTTGAATTCGTACTGGGCAAAGTATCGCTCTACGGCAAAGTCTTTTATTTTCATCGTGGTATTCTTATGTCGTTTTCTTCAATCGCATCTTGCTGCACTTGTTGCCCTTTTGGTGGATGTTCAATCGTCTATAAAGCAATCTTTCGTAAAACCATCTGCTCTACCTATACGATTTACCCTAGCTGCGCATTATAGGGGGCTTATTCTCAGTCTACGGAAACGTCAACGTTTTTGTCTGCTGCTGCTTTTTCGTTGGTTTAGCCACAAAACGTCGGGTTAAGTACGATCTGACAGGCACGTCATACAGCTTCAAACAGGCATACGAAAGGGCGATGCAGACGAGCAGGATCAGCAGCGCAACCGGCCACGACTCCTTTAGCGGGATCTTCTTGTCCGTAACCCATGCCATGTAAAGGCATACGAACGGGTAGTGGATAATGTAGATGGGGTAGGAGATATGGCCAAGAAACTGGCATACCCGCGAGGCAATTTTCCCCTTCACCTCGCCACTTGCGCCCAGGTAAACTATCAGCGGAAAGATAAGTATGATGCTTACCGATTCGTAAATCCCATTCATCCATAGGTGGGCGCTACCTCCAATTCGTGGTGTCGAAAGCACGAGCACTACTAGCGCGCTACTCCACAGAAACGCGTGCTTAATCTGCCTCACCTTCGCCACTCGCGACAGTAGCAGTCCGGCAAAGAAGGGGTACATCAAACGTGTAAAGCCATAACGCAGCTGAGATGGCTCAATCGACCATCCTCCAATAACATCTCCGTTTGGCCCTGCTATCGCAAGGTGTGCCAGCGCGCAGCCGGCTATAAAAACAATTACCGCCAGCACCTTATTGCTGAATTTACGGATAACAAGCGCGTAAAGAATGTTGGCAATGTACTCGAAAAACAGCGACCACCCCGGGCCGTTCAGCGGATGCATCTCCTGCCAGCCTCTGATGTCTAACGATGGCGGCACCGGAAGCAGCGTAAACCCAATCATCATAACCAGTAGCAGCTTCCAAACCGGTACCGCGCTAATGCCAGGCCACACTGTCGATCCCTGAAAGTAGAACATCACCGCCCCAACTATCATACCCATGATAATCATCGGATGAAGCCGTATCAGCCGGCGTTTAGCAAACCCTCCCCAGGTCATCTTGCCCCATCGGTCGTCGTAGGCGTAGCCAATTACAAAACCCGAAAGCATGTAGAAGAAGTCCACCGCCAGATACCCGTGGTTCATCATCAAATCGATATGGCTTTCCATCGAATACGCTTCAAGCAGATGGAACGCCACCACCATCACCGCCGCTATCCCGCGTAGGCCATCAAGTATCGGGTAGTGACTTTTAGAGTCGGGAAACGCCGACAGCTGTGCATGTGTTGTGCTCATTATACTATTTAAAATTCACCTTTTCTCGTTGTCTGCTGCATGGCTTGCCGCATCATGCAGTGCTAATTGCTAAGGGGAGGCTTTGCTTTCGCTTTTATTTGTTTGGGCTTTTGGCCGTCTATTACCAACCTTCACTTACCAGCGACGAAGTTGCAAACTTCGCCGAGCCTTGCGCGATGATAGTAAGACTACGGTTAGAGAAGTAATTATTCTGCTATATTATAAATTTGTATTGTCTATATTAATTGTTTTGTATTTAATCTTAATCGATAATGCATCACTTGTGAAAAAAGCAATTTCATTTAATTTATCTAGATTGCCATTTTCTTCAAAAAAATCATTTGTTTCTTTGTTTGATAAATATAGTTTGTAATTATCAGTTGTTCTTAGAGAACCTCCAATGCCATAGCCACTAAATCCATCGCTTGAAATATGATACTTAACCATAATAATGTCTGTGATGTTTACTTCTTTTTCAGAAAACCTCAAGTAAAACAATCTTTTATAAATCTTTAAACTACTGTTGTTAATTTCAATTTCATATGTTTTTTTATAAAATGAAAACAAAATAAATCCTAATGAGAATAACCAATACGTAGTTATATTTTGTTTGAAAACCAAAAACAAAATAAATGAAACAGTACAAAATATCAAAACAAGAATAGGTGTTGCTACTATGAAATAGTTTTTTTTCTTCATACTATATTTTAGTATTTGATTGCAGTGATTTAATAATTCTAATTGCTAAGCGTTGGTCCTGCCTACGCTTTTATTCCTTACGGCCTCTGACCGTTTATAACCAACTGCAAGGTTGCAAGTCTATCTAAGCGTTGAGTTTCTATTTGAGAGTAAGGAGAGCGATATAATTACAGCTCGGTGTGATATGTTCATTATTTTTTTAGATGTATGTTAGTAGTGTTTGCTTTTTTTGTATTTTCAAGTGTGTTTATTTTTTTCTTTAAACTGTCAATTACTAACTTGTTTTGGTTTATTGTTTCGTTTTTTTTATTTGAGTCGTACGAAACATAAACACCAGCAGCAGCTATGGTAAGTATAATTATTGCATTTATAGTCGTAATGACGTTTTTAATATTAGAGTTAAGAATTGCTTTTTTATTTTTGAAAATTTCGGATTTGTATCCGCCATTTTCATGGAAAATTAAACCATGATAATTTATTCCACAATAATACGGAGGTTCATATTTGTTTACATTAGGAGATTTGTCGAGTGTAATATTGATATATTTATCGAGCAAAAGTTTTTCTATAGTCAATGTCAAGTCTCGCTCTGAGTATATTCCTTTTAATTCTTCATATATGTCATGAGAATATATATCTTTCTCTTTTGTGTATATATATTTTAAAAAGTAGTCAAGATTTTCAATGTGAGTCATAGAGTTACTGTTTGTTGTTGTTTTGTTAAAAAATCTGGATTTTGGGGTTAATCGTACTGCTAGCCGCCACAGTCGCTAAGCGGAGGCAGAGCCTAAGCTTTTATCGGCCTCTAGTTGACTTCCTGTTCGTATTCACCTCTGACCTCACCAACCTCTATCCGAGGTAGCCTTTCCCTACAAATGATCCACCTACCTACATTTTGCAAACTGTAACCCGAACTGAGCACAAGCTAAAGGGGTAAATTATCGATTAGATATTGTTGAGGTCTGCTAAAAAATACTATCAAGCTAAAGTAGCCGTTTTTCTTTAACACTAGCTCGCTATCGTCAATAAAAGCTCAGCTTTTTTGGAGGTTTAAATGGGTACCACGTCTGCAGGTTGGCATTTTTGGGAGGTTAAAATAGAAAACATGCGCATGTTATCGGTTTTTAGGAGGTAAAAATGGGTAACATGCGCATGTTATGCATTTCGGGGAAGGTTAAAATGGAAAACATGCGCATGTTGCGGACTTATTGGCAGTCGTAAGTGGAAAACATGCGCATGTTATGGACTTATTGGCAGTCTTGAATGGATAACATGCGCATGTTATTGGTTTTTGGGAGGTAAAAATGAAAAACATGCGCATGTTATCGATTTTTAGGAAGGTTTAGGTGGATAACATGCGCGTGTTACCCGTTTTCGGATTGGCCGAAGTGGCAATCGCTAGTGCAGCGTCTATTTCGGGGTGCGTTTAGGTGGCCGCCTGCTACGAGGTATTCTGTTTTAGGGTGGGTTAAATTAACGTTGGCTTTGGTGTGTGTGGCGGCAGGTAGGCAGGCGTACGGGCGTTAATGGTCGGGTTGGTAGGGTGGTGCGAAAAAAATGTGGTATTGGCATGTTGTTAAATAAAAAAATATTTTCGACCTTTAGGGCTGATCGTATACATCTACCATAGTCAACTTCCGCATGGGGGGCACAACCCAAGAGTCTAACAGGTTTCCAACGTGCGGGTTTTACGAACATTAAAACTTAATGAAAAATGATTCGATTGAAAACGCTTTATTTAGGTAAGCTGCTGGTTAAGGAGCTCGGCTCGCTGGCAGGTCTTGTACGCATTAAGCTTGGCGTACTGGTTACGGGTAAGCATATCCCCGAAAAAATGGTGACTAATTTGGATGTGGCCCTCCAGCAGTTCGACGTTGCTGTTGGTTCGGATGCCAATCCAGAGCAGACCAAGAAGCTGCATGCCTTCGACGATCTGACCGACTCCTCCCTTGAGGAGCTCAAGGGGATTGCCAACGGCGCGGCAGTACGTCGCGACGAAAAGATACGTAGCGCAGGTCTGGAAGTTCTTCAGGCCATCCGCAAGCGGGGTTACGAAATGCAGAACTTCCCCATTCGCGTAGAGATGGATACGGTGGAGCAGCTGGTTGCCGATATTAAGGCTTCGCCCACGCTCACCGCTTCGGTAGCCACCATTGGTGCCACCGAGGTAATTACGCGAATTGAGAAGGAGAATGGCGATACCAAGGCATACTGGCTGTCGATTCGCGAAGGTAAGGCATCATCGTCGGTGTCGAGCTTCGAGGGAACTCGCCAGCTACGTGCCGCAGTGAGTCAGGTATTTCAGTACCTCAATACGATGTCCGACATCGAGCCCGAGGTGGCCAACGCCATCGAGCAAATTAATGCGATACTCGAACCCTACATCTCCGCCCTTAAAACTCGTGAAACCAATCGCGAGAAGAAAAAGGAGGAGGCCAAGAAGTAGGAGTAGGGTTGTAAGTTTTGGTAGATGTTTTTGTTTTATTAATTAGATAATGATGGCGTCGCCCGCGAGGGTTGCGCCATCAGTCTTTTTGGGGACTAAGGTTGGGTGCGTGTTTAAATTTTAATGAGAACGCACCAGGTCTTACTTTGTGCGCTTGCTACTGCAAGCTACTTGTCCTTCGGCAGCTCTTTCTTGGGAAGGTGGGGGATAGCTCCGATCAGATTTAGGGAAGAGTGGAGTGCTTGTTCTGCTTTCGAAGCACCAGCTAGGAGAGTAACCCTCGAAGTTTCCTCAGCGCGATTCCCCTCCTTCCCATGGCGATGTCATCAAGTCTTGGGGAAACTTTCCTCGGAGTGTCATCCCGTGCTTGTCACGGAACCGAGCAACGCGAGTTCAGCGTAGCTAATCTAATGAATTGCCCGAAGGGCCTTTTTTAGAATCTATTGGATTCATATTTAGATTGACTACGTCGAACTAAAGTTTCCGGGACAAGCCCGGAACCGAGCAACGCGAGTTCGGCGTAGCCAATGATAGCGCTGATTGAGCTTCGTGCTTGACTTAATGACATTGATTCCCAAGGAAAGGTGTCCAAATGGCGGTGTGGTTAAGGCGTAAACAAGTACGCGAATCTCCCATCAGCACCAACCCCAAAATCTTCCTATATTTGGGAAGGCCATAAAAAATACGATCATGAGGATGCTCACCAAATATCTCGGTATTGCCCTGCTGCTGCTGGTTACCGTGCTGCTCGTTAAAACCTGCACGCTGCACTCCCGTCAGCCCGCTGTTCGATCGCATCCCATTGTGGTTGCCGATAGCGGAGCCGTGGCGCGGTTGCAGCAGGCCGTGCAGCTGGCAACGGTTAGCTACGACGATTCTGCTCGTCGCGACACCGCCGCCTTTGTCCGTTTCCATAGGCTGCTGCGCGACAGCTTTCCAACGGTTCATGCCAAAATGCAGCTCACCCACATTGGGCGGTTTGCCCTGCTGTACCGGCTTACCGGCAGCAACCCATCGCTAAAACCGGTGGTGCTGATGGCCCATCAGGATGTGGTGCCGGCCGATGCGGCTACCTGGATCCACCCACCCTTTAGCGGGATGGTGTACCGCGATTCCATTTGGGGGCGCGGCACGCTCGACAACAAAGGCAGCCTGATGGCCATCATGGAGGCCATGGAGCGCAAGCTGGCGGCCGGATATGCTCCGCAGCGCACCATCTACCTTGCCTTTGGCCACGACGAGGAGACGGTTGGCAGCGGCGCAAAGGCCATTGCCCGATACCTAAAGCAAAATGGGGTGGAGGCCGAGATGGTGCTCGACGAGGGAATGGTT
>CAXYUU010000147.1:0-7904 GCA_964292015.1 uncultured Acetobacteroides sp. | reverse complement strand
AACCCCTACATTACGTTTAGCGGCAATTGCGAAGATGCATTCAAGTTTTACAAGTCTATTTTCGGTGGCGAATTTCCTCATGTTGCCCGTTATAAGGATATGCCGTCCGACAATATGATGTCAAAATGCGATGCTGAAAAAATCATGCACATATCTCTCCCTTTAGGCGATGGGTCTATTCTTATGGGATGCGATACCTGCTGTGAAACTCCCGGCGAATTTGACAGTGACGTACATGTTGGCAACAACATCTCGCTATCAATTATTACAAAAAGCGAAGAAGAGGCAACCCGAATCTTCGAGGGTCTTTCAAAAGGGGGAGGGGTAAACATGCCGCTTCAGAAAACATTTTGGAATGCCTACTACGGAATGCTAATCGATAAATTTGGAATAAACTGGATGGTAAACTACGACTACCCTCAAAAGTAGCGGAATAGCTCCCCTAAATACAGGAAGGTCTACCTTGCAAATACGCCTACCGAATAAAGAGGTAACAACAAGTAGACCGTATAGCTAATTTTAAATTGTAAGCCACCAACACAGAAGCAAGCGATTCTGGTGTTGGTGGCTAATTATTTTAAGGTAGGATCCCCAAACAATCAGGCACCCTACTTCACCTGTCAACAGGCGAAGCTTAAATCTTTCCTACCGCTTTCAGCTCCTTTTCTAGCTGGTCTACCAGCAGCTGCAAACGGTTTGGAACAGCAAGGAACGATGCCTCCTGGGTCATATCCACACCAGCCTTCTTTAGCAGGTTGATGGGGTAGTCGTTACCTCCACTCTTCAGCAAATTCAGATACTGCTCTCTGGCCGCATCGGCCTCCTTCTTACTCTTCGCATGTACAATTTTACCGTAAAGCGCATTCGATGCGGTAAACGATACGGCATAGTTGTACACGTAGAAGTTGTAGTTAAAGAAGTGCATCACGCGAGGCCACGAGTACTTTAAGTTTTCGGGCTGCTCAACTCCAGGGCCGTTGTACTTGGCATCAATATCGCCGTACACCTGTGCAATGATATCAGCGTTAAGCGGCTTGTTTTGCTCCACCATGGTGTGCATGGTGTACTCAAAATCGGCAAACTGAACCTGACGGTAAAAAGTCCCCGCCACATTATCAATTGCCTGAACCAACAGCGCAATCTTCTCGTTAGGATCCTTCGACTGAGCCAGCATATAGTCCAGCAGCACGCATTCGTTAAAGGTAGATGCCACCTCGGCAACCATCGAGTTGGTGCTGGTGTAGGTGTATGGCTGATACTTCTGCGAAAGAATACCGTGTACCGAGTGGCCAAGCTCGTGAGCCAAGGTAAACACGTTATTACGGGTTTCGTTCCAGTTCATCAGCACGTACGGATGAACTCCGTAAAGTGCCAGATTGTATGCTCCAGTTTGCTTACCCGGCTTTTCGAAAACATCAATTCGTCCTTCGCCAAGCATCTGCTTGAAGTTGTCGTTATACTCCTTACCCATAAACTGCAGGGCGCTGCTAACAATTTTCACCCCCTCTTCCCACTTGTAGCTACGACTAAAGTTAACCAGCTCGGCCGAAGCATCGGAACCGTAGAACTTGGTAAGCTTAAGCGCCTTCTTGCGAAGATCCCAATACTTCTGAAGTGGAGCCGTATTGTTTTGTGCCACCTTTAGCAAGGTCAGGTAAACATCTTTAGGAATATCATTACCCGAAAGCGTAGCATCCAAGCAGCTTTGGTAACCGCTTAGCGTTGATCCAGCCACACGACTTTGAAGCATGGCAAGATAAATATCGGCAAAGGTGTTACGATTCTTAAAGTAGTATTCGCGATTCGCATTTCCAACCTTAAGCCTATCATCTTGACTTGTCGAGGTGGTGTATATGCGCGAAACTACGGCAGGCGATGCGGTAACCTCCTCACCAGTCGATAGCGTAACCTTTGGAAACTCAATATCGGCAACAGCAAGCGAGTTGTAGATACGAAGTGGCGCGCTAAGCGATCGGCTATACTCGTTGAGGATATTCTGAGTTTTCTCGTCAAGAATATGAGCCTGCTCACGGTAGAAGTTCTCGAAATCGTGCTTGTAAACGGCGAGTTCCGGAACTTCGCTCATCCACTTGTTCGCAGTCTCCTGCGGAAGGGTGGCCAGCTCCGATTCGTACCACGTGCGATTCTTATTCATCTCCACCCCTATCGACTGCAGCTCCTGCAGCTTAGCACGGTACATCGGGTTTTTCCCGTCAACATCGTTTTGAAGAGCAACGTACCAGTGCAGCTTCGATCCCATTTGTCCCGCCTGCTCCGACAGCTTTGTATAGGCAAGCAGCGCTTGCGGATCTTTCGAAATCTTTCCCTTAAACTCAAGGAACTTAGGAGTTAGCTCACTAAACGATTTCAGTTCCTGCTGCCATGCATCCCAGCTAGGATACATGTGGGTGAAATTCCAGCTGTACGCCGGATCTTTTGGATCAACCTTGTCGGTTGCCTGACCAACGCTAACATTGCAAAACAGAGCAAGTGCGATAGCCGATAACACCATTTTTTTCATAAAGTAACATTTATAGGTTAGCTTGTGCGCCTCGGTAAAGAACGTAATTTTTTAGACTACGTTACACTACGAATTGCCAGGGTACAATATAGAACGAACAACATCAATAAAAAGAAACCACCCTGCTGAATACTATACCTGTATAAGATTTCCATCCCAACCTTTTAGTCGAACAGACTACGGTAATCTTATAATTAAGAAAATTCATATGTAATTTTAAAAATAAAATAGCTCATTATACACAGGTAAAATTAAACTAACATACTTAAGGTCTAACTCTCTCCTATATTAATTGATGATATATGAAGTTAGATCTTGTACAAAAAAGAGAAGATCAACTTTCACCACACAAAACGAGCAGTACGAGCCTAAATGGATTTGCAAGAAGTATGAAAACGAGACCTATTAACGCAATTATATAGCCAGCTACGCGCAGAAATATTTTTCCTAACTGATATTATCGCCGGACTTATACAACCTGCAAGTGGCTCTGTGGAAATTGGAAACATCCGCCTATCGGCCGATAATGCGGCTATATGGAAGAGTATGATCGGGTATCTGCCCCAAGACTCGTTTTTTGTAGATGGCACCATTCGCGATAACCTGGTATGGGATTCGCCCCACCATCCTACCGACGAGCAAATACTCGACATACTCCGAAAGGTTTCGGCCGACGAGCTGGTAAAAGGGGAGCCATTAGGACTATACACCCCGATTGCCAACTACCAGTTTCACTTTTCGGGGGGCGAGCGGCAACGACTTGCCCTAGCCCGTGTTCTTTTACGATATCCTAAATTGCTGCTGCTCGACGAGGCGACATCGGCACTCGATTCTGATACCGAGAAGCAAATCATGAAGAGTATTATGGCACTCAAGAGTGAGCTTACCAGTGTATTTGTAACCCATCGTCAGAGCTTAATTCCCTATTTCGACAAGGTTATACATGTAAAGCAGCTTAACTATTACACCATAAAGGTATAATCATCAACCTACTTACTTTTAAATGCATCAATAGTGTGCATTATCTCACTCTTCATTCCCCTTAGATCACAGAGCTCCTGCCTAATCTTTTTACGGATAAAAAGAAAAAGCACAGTTAGCACTACGGCACCGGATAGGAGTATGTAGGTAAAGAAACCATGTGAAAGAGTTTGCTTAAAGAGCGGTAGCAGAAGACAAAACCCTACCACATACAGTCCGAATACGAGATAAGTACACCCACCATGAATTCTCTGGCGATTATTAATAAATTGGTTTAGGTTGCTCAGGTATTCGGTGGCACCATCGCTAACATCGAGCTGGTGTAGCCGACTCACACTCCACCATTCGAGCCCTATACGAACGGCTACCGCTCCAATCATAAGTCCAACGCCAGCAATAAATAGGATGCTGCTGCCCTTTTCGCAAATAGCAAAGGCTACCAGTACCAAAAGGGTAACCGCTAGAACGGCAATTGTAGCAATATGTTTCTGGCGGGTTCTACTAATTCGGTTTTGTGCGATGCTGGCAATGGTTTTAGCATCATTCCTAGGCGTTGGTACAGGCTGTCCTTTCCAGCCTGAAACCATATCATCAAATTCATTCATGTTTTGTTGGTTTACGAATTAACATTTTACTCTGCATTTAAAGAATGGGAGCAACTTTATTTTGGTAGGCGTTACGTAGCTTTTCCTTAAGGCGATGAGTCTTAACCCTCGTATTAACATCTGTTAGACCGAGAATTTGGGCAATTTCGGGTTGAGGCAAATCTTCGAGAATAAGCATTGCCAATACCCTATCTGGCTCATCGAGCTGCTCGATGCAGCGGTTCAGAATCTGCTGATCGCTTTGCTGCTTCTCGGCCGAGTCGCCCTCGGGTGATTGGTAGCTAAGCAGCCTACTTTCGTAGCTCTTACTCCGTCGAATTTCGGTAAGGCAACAGTTAACGGCTATTCGGTAAATCCAAGTGGAGACTAAACTTTGGTTTTTAAAATCGTCGTACTTCTCCCATACCCTAATAAACACCTCCTGCACCAAGTCGGCAGCTAAGTCGCCATTACCCTTTACATAACCCAAGCATAGACGGTATACGCTTGGGTAATGTTGGTTATATATTGTTTGGAAAATATCTTGTTCCATTACAGCTTACTATCGTTTTGAAGGGATAAAGGTGGTTAGCTCGGTTAGCAGCACCTTAGGCTGATCGAACATTACAAAGTGGGCCGAGCCATCAACAAACTTAACGGTTTTATTCTTTAGGTTTACGTACTGCTCGTCGTAGTTTTTAAGAATTTGCTCTTTAGTAGGATACTTGCCCGCAGCAAGAATAAGCACCGGCTGTTGAATATCCTTAATGGCTTCGCGAAGGTCGAGGCGCATGAGTTCGGTAAAGCCGTACACGTAGGTTTTACGGTTAGCAGCAACCATCCATCCGGCAATTTGCTTTTGACGAAGGGTATCGGCACACATACCGGCGGTCATTTGTTTTTGCATCGCTCCAAAAGCAACGTTGGTCATGGCCATCATGTTTTTGTTGTACGGATTGTCGAAGGTAACGTATTCGGGTTTAAAGTTTGGAATCATCACCTTGCCAATGCAGGGAAGCATATCTACCACCACCAAACGGGCTACCTTACTATTAGGTGCAGCGCAGAGCATGAGTCCGAAGGTACCACCAACGCTATGGCCAACAACGGTTACATCCGTAAGCTTTTTCGTACTAATATAGGTTTCGATCGACTTTTCTACAGCAGGAATCCAAAGCGAATCAACCGGCGCAACACCATCGAATCCGGCGTAGGTTACCATATGGCACTCGTGGTTCTTTTTCATTTCGGCTACCGTTTCGTTCCATACGCTACCAGGGCATCCGAATCCAGGAAGAAGAATAACGGGCGATCCTTTACCTACTACCTCTACGCGAATGGCGCTATTTTGTGAGAATCCTGAAATTGTTGCCAAGATGGCGATAGCTACAATGATTAACCTTTTCATGTCTTTTTTTTTAAAGTTTGTCTTTTGATGCAGCAAAAGTCGGTTTGTTACATCGGCAAATGTTTTTTTTTCGAGGATTAGGCTTCTGGTGTAGCAAATCTGCACGTAGGAATGATACGCAGAGGGGGATCGGGATATAAGCAGCACAAATAAACAGCAGACACACACAAGAGTAGTACGTAGCCGAACCATACTACGCATGACAACAAAAAATAAAGTGCAGAGCCAATGTTACGAAACTTGACACGAATGCCGTAAGCGGTAGGTACCCACCCATCCCCCACCAAACATAAAATTGCTGGACATATCCTTCCCTCCAGAAATTGTACTCTATAGTAAAGCATACAAAAAGACACGATTAGTACTAGCGCCCGATGAATTTATCGAAAAACAATAAAAATATTACTTGCGAATCAATTAATAGTATATATTTGCATATCGAATTTCGATAAATAAGTATCGTTTATGGACAAAAACTTGCTGCTGCGAGTAAAGGCACTCAACATTATTATTGCGCTACTGCTGATCTTTTCGTTTTCTCAAAACTTCATTCGAGGATTTCAATTTGGATGGAAGATTGGGGAGTATAAGGTGGCACACTCGGTTGAGGCATCAATATACCGCATTAACCTAAAGCTGGTTGATGGAGGTATAGGGCAACCGATTCATGGAAATGTAAAGACCAACGGTATGCTGGCCATTAACGAGGCGCAGCTAACGCTCATTAATGCACCCATTAATCCATACTGCACCTTTGCCAACATCTTTTTATACTCAGCTGCTGCTGCCGTGCTCATTCTGCTCGTTATTCTTATTTGGAAAACGACAACCGCATTTAGTAGGGGCGACATAATGACGTCTAAAAACATTAAACACATCAGAGGTATTGGATTCCTCCTTCTGATAAAGGAGCTTATATCGATAGGGTTGCAGCTGGTGGAAACCTACTACCTGAACCATTGTATCAAAATACCAGCCTACGACATAACGGTAAGCTACTGGTCTACCTCTGTTATTGTAGCACTGCTGATGCTGGTGTTTGCCGAAGTCTTAGCTGTAGCGACCCGTATTCGTGAAGAACAAGAACTAACCATCTAGTATGCCAATTATAGTTAACCTCGATGTGATGATGGCCAAGCGTAAGGTTTCGCTGGGCGAACTGGCCGAAAGGGTTGGAATTACACCGGCAAACCTCTCCATCCTAAAAACGGGTAAGGCCAAGGCTGTCCGTTTTAGCACGTTGGAGCAGCTTTGCAACGAGCTCGAGTGTCAGCCTGGCGATATTCTAGCTTACCAAAACGAGTAAACCGAAAGCGTTATTTAATATTCACAAACAAGAACATCTGTATGAAGAAAAACATCTTGTTGCTGTTAATGGTAGGGCTACTTAGCCTACCTGCACTTGCACAACAAATGCCGCCGCTTCCAACCGACCCTAAGGTTCGTATTGGCAAGCTCGATAACGGTCTAACCTACTACATTCGCAAGAATGCAGAACCCAAAGGTCAGGCAGAATTCTACATTGTACAAAAGGTAGGATCGATTCTAGAAGAGGAAAACCAACGTGGACTAGCCCACTTCCTCGAGCACATGGCCTTTAACGGCACCAAGAATTTCCCCGGAAAGAATATGATTAGCTACCTCGAGAAAATTGGGGTTCAGTTTGGGGGAAACCTTAACGCAGCTACCGGATACGATCAAACCATATACAACATCTCCAATGCGCCAGTTACCCGCGAAGGTGTGGTAGACTCGTGCCTTCTTATTCTTCACGACTGGTCGGGTTTTATTAGCTTGGAAGATAAGGAAATTGACAGCGAGCGTGGTGTTATTCACGAGGAGTGGAGAACAAGTACAACCGCTCAAATGCGTATATACAACCAGCTACTTCCCGAACTTTTTGCAGGAAGTCAGTATGCCAACCGTTTGCCAATTGGCCTAATGGAGGTTGTTGACAACTTCAAGTACCAAACCATTAAGGATTACTACAAGAAATGGTACCGCCCAGATCTTCAAGGATTGGTAATTGTTGGTGATATTGATGTGGATAAGGTTGAAGCTAAAATTAAAACCCTATTTGCCGACATTGCTAAACCGGTAAACCCTGCGGTACGTACCGAGTTCGAGGTAAAGGATAACGATGCACCAATTGTGAACATCGCTACCGACCCAGAGGCTGCGCAAACACAGGTTATGGTATTCTACAAAAGAGACCTTATGCCTAAGCAGTTCCGTCCTACAGCAGCCAGCTTGGTAAACTACTACCTAAGCGCAGTAACCCAAAAGATGCTTAACGCCCGTTTCGAAGAGCAAGGACAAAAGGCTAACGCCCCATTTGCCTACGCTGGATGTAACGATGGTAACTTCTTTGTTGCCCAAACTAAGGATGCCTTTATGACCATTGCCGTTT
>CAXYUU010000146.1:0-7916 GCA_964292015.1 uncultured Acetobacteroides sp. | reverse complement strand
AATACACAAGGGTGTTGGTACTACGTTACGGGATTTGTTGTGTCTTAAGTTGTTGGTTTGTATGGTTTTGGGTGGAGATGTCGAGCTTGTGCTTGCCTCTTCCATTTTGCCCTAATGAAAGAGGCTGATTCGGTTGTTGTGGATGGATACGTAATTTTGGATGAATAGATACTGTTAAAAATACGTTTTAAGTGCTATTATATGCGCTGTTTTGCAAAAGGTTGCATAGATGCTTGTGCTTGATAGCTAGCGGTGTACTAATTAACACAGAGGGGTGTTGCTTGCAATATGTTAATAAACATTAGTAGAAAAATAAGTTTGTTTGTAAACCAAGCGAACTAGTCTTAGTTTTGAAGTGCTCTAACCATCAAAATTTATTGAATGAAAAAACTTGACTATTCAGGAGCCATCTCTAATATGAAGAGAGGCTTACTAATTTTGGGGGCGGCAGCATTCTTAGCAATGCTCAACCCAGCGACAAGTTTAGCTGCCAACACTGCAACCGCAGTGCAGCAGGCTAAAGTAAAGGTAAAAGGTACGGTTACCGATCAAGCCAAAAGCCCCGTTATTGGTGCTTCGGTAAGCATCAAGGGATCGACCAACGGTATGATGACCGACATCGATGGTAAGTTTAGCCTCGACGTCCCTGCCGGATCAACCCTAACTGTTTCGGGTATTGGTTTCAAACCACAAACGGTTAAGATTACCCAAGCAGCTACTATTAATATTGTGCTCGAAAACGATAACGTATCGTTGGAGCAGGTGGTTGTGGTTGGTTATGGTTCTCAGAAAAAAGCTAACTTAACCGGGGCTGTTTCGTCTATTGACATAAACAAGACACTCGAAAGCCGACCCATTTCAGATATAGGACGTGGTTTGCAGGGGACAACACCAGGTTTGTCTGTTACAATTCCTAGTTCAGAAGTTGGTTCTGATCCCAAGATTAAAATTAGAGGACAGTTTGCTTCTATTAATGGAACTACAGCACCGTTAATTTTAATGGATAATGTTGAAATACCTAGTATTACATTGGTTAATCCAGATGATATAGAATCCATCACAGTATTAAAAGATGCGGCCTCATCATCAATATATGGTGCTAAGGCAGCATTTGGTGTAGTGCTGATTACTACAAAGAAGGGTGCTAAGCAAGATGCAGTTAACGTTTCTTATTCTGGGAATGTTTCATGGCAAAATGCAGTAAAGGATTATAACATGGGCGGCGCTGACGCTTTAGAGTATATTTGGCTGGCTGCAAAGAATGAAGGGCTTACTTCTATTGGTGCCTTTTATAAGGTAACTGAGGAGGGTGTTGCAAAAGCCAAGGAATGGCAAAATACATATGGAGGTAAAATTGGAGCTAATGATCCTACCGTGTACGGTCGCGACTGGTATGTGAATGCTGCAGGTCAAAAGGTAGGACTACGTACCTATGATGCATATGAATATATGATTAAAAAGTGGGCGCCTGCTCAGACTCATAACCTTTCGGTTAATGGCAAAAGTGGTAAAACTTCGTATAATATCGGCTTGGGTTATTTAGAGCAGGAGGGTATGAACAAGGTTGCGAAGAAGGATAATTTTGAGCGCTACAACTCTTCGCTTTGATTGACAAGCGAGTTTAATAAGTATATTACGTTTAATGCGGGTGCTATCTATTCGAAGCGCACCAAGAGTTATCCCTACACTACAACAAGTGCAATTGACCCATGGTATTACCTTTATCGTTGGGGACCTCAATACCCAATGGGATACGATAACAATGGTAAGGAACTTCGCAGTCCTGCTTCGGAATACCGTCAAGCCAATACTGCTACGCAAGAAAAAAATTATACGAATATAAATTTAGGGACTCATTTGACTTTTACGTCAAACTGGACCGCTGATATTGATTATTCGCATGCCAATGAAGAGTATAACTGGTTACGTCCGGGTATTCGTTTTAACGGTGCCGATACGTGGAGTGCTCCTGCTATGCGAAAAGATGCCGCAGGTAACACCGTGTATGTAAATAACAATGGTGATGTGGTTCCTTCTACTCAATTAGGAGCAATGGCTGGCTATGATTTAGTTTATAAGACTTATACTGCGGTAGGGGGGTCTCCTGATAACATTAATCGTCAATCTACTAATTCGCAGCGCAACACTATCAATGCATTTACCACCTACAACTTAAAGATAAACGATGCAAATCAGTTTAAATTTATGGCAGGTCTAAATCGTGTATCATATGTTGAAGAGAATCATTGGGGACAAGTAACTTCTTTATTAGACTTCAATAATGTACAATTTGGTAGCGCTAGTGGCAACCAAACTGCAGGTGGTGGTAAATTTTGGGAATCTCAACTAGGTGTCTTTGGTCGTGTCAACTACAGCCTAAAGGATAGATATCTATTAGAAGCCAACTTGCGTTATGATGGTTCTTCTAAATTCCCTACAGATATGCGTTGGCGTTTATTCCCATCGTTCTCGGCCGGATGGCGTGCGAGCGAAGAGGCTTTCATGGAATGGTCGAAGCCAGTTTTAAGCAGCTTAAAGTTTAGAGCTTCTTATGGTGTTATTGGCGACCAAACAGTTTCCAATAGCCTATATACCTCAACTCTTGGAAGTTTTACTCAGTCTTCTTGGCTGGATGAAAATGGAAACAAAATTTACTATGTCAATGCGCCTACTGAGGTTGTTGCCGACGTTACCTGGCAGGATATCGCGACTCTTGACATTGGAGTAGATGGTCGTTTTCTTAATAATGATTTGGGCTTTACTTTTGACTGGTATCAACGTGAAACAAGGAATATGCTTGTTCCTCAAGATGGAATTCCTAGTACATTTGGAACCGTAGCACCTATTGGAAATTACGGAAACTTAAGAACACGAGGATGGGAGTTGTCTGTAGATTACAACCACCGTTTTGCTAATGGATTAGGCATTAACTCCACGTTTACCCTATCAGATGCAACAACAGAGGTGACCGAATACGGATCGTCTACTTCAATTTCTGGTTGGTATAATGGTAAAACATATGGCGAAATCTGGGGATATAGTACTGATCGTTTGTATCAAAAGGATGATTTTGAATATGGAGCAAATGGTAAGCTGATTCCAATTGTATTGACAGCTGCTAATGGCGCTAAAAATGCTGGAAAGAAAGCATATAAGCTGAAAGGAACCAACCCTATTTATCAGGCATACCTACAGAGTGGAACCTTTATGTTCAGCCCTGGTGATGTGATGTTTAAGGATCTTGATGGAGATGGACAAATTTCCGATGGTAGCGCTACTGTAGGAAGCCACGGTGATAAGAAGGTTATCGGTAATACGACTCCCCGTTACGAGTATGGCTTCCGTTTTGGAGCCGACTATAAGGGTTTCGACTTTTCTGTGTTTTTCCAAGGAGTAGGAAAGCGTGATATGTGGGGAAGTTCTTCTACTACATTAGCCGGTTTTAATACGGCAGATGGTGCAATTGCATCGAGATTCTGTTCTGACTACTGGACCGAGGAAAATACAGATGCCTTCTACCCACGCCCATGGAATATGGCAAACTCTACCGATGCCTACAACATGCGTCCTCAAGATCGTTACCTGTTGGATATGTCTTACCTAAGACTTAAGAATGTAACCTTGGGCTATACAATGCCAGAATCTATCTTAAAGAAAACCTGGATTAAAAAGACTCGCGTTTACATGTCGTTAGAGAATGCATATACTTGGGATCATTTAAATGGAATGCCTATCGATCCTGAAATTGTGGCTGGTGAAGGTTTTCTTTCTTCTGATAACTATCAGGCAGGACGTGCGGGTATTAGTACACCAGCATTCAAGACTTTTTCAGTTGGCCTTCAGCTAAACTTTTAAAACGTAGAAACAATGAAAAAATACATATTTGCAATTTTCTCTGCAGCAACCCTATTTCTGACAACGGGGTGCGATGACTTTCTAGACCGTCCTCAATTGGATAAGGTTGTAGATAACGATGGCTTCTGGCGAAACGAGGTGGATTTCCGTACGTATAGTGTAGAATTTTACCCTTGGTTTTTCACTGGTTATAACTCTGGTTATGGTGTTGCCTACACTCCTTTAAGAGGATATACCTTTAATGATGATATAACTTCTGGAGAGGCAAAGCAGTCTGATTTTCTTTCAAATGTTCCATCATCAGTTAGTTCTGTTAGAAGTCCTAGTCAACTATTGACTGGAGATTGGAGAACTCAGTATAATGGTGAAATGTGGAACTTCGGCTGGGTACGTAAAGCCAATATAATGATTCAGCGTCTTGAAGAGCATAAAGGGAATCTTTCGGATGCCGCCTATAAGCACTGGATGGCTGTAGGTCGTTTCTTTAGAGCATATGCTTACTATAACTTGGTTATTTCTTTTGGTGATGTGCCTTACTTTGATAAGCCAGTAGACGAAACTAATGTTTTGGAATTGTATAAGGATCGTGACGATCGTGGAGTTGTAATGGATCATGTATATGATGACTTGAAATATGCAATCGAAAATGCATATGAGCTGGATAACTCAAGTACCCAATATGTGAATAAGAATGTTATCGCTGCTCTTGCTACCCGTATCATGCTTTTCGAAGGAACATGGGAAAAGTATCATAAGTTGAGCGATGAGCGCGCTAAAAAATATCTGGAATTCAGTGTTGATGCTGCAGATTTGGTTATGAAAACAGGTAAGTACAGCTGCACAAGGGATTTCCGTTCTCTATTTGGCTCTGCAAGTTTGGCCGGTCATCCTGAAGTGATTTTCTATCGTAATTACGCTGCATCATTGACTACTCATGCTATTGCATCTTACTCGAATGGGGAAGAAGGGCAAAGTGGTGTAAACCTACAGCTTGTTAAGTCGTTCATTTGTAAAGATGGACAGCCTTACCAGACATCTTCTCTTGCAAATGCTGACAATTTTAACTTGGCTGAACTTGCAAAGACTCGTGACCCACGTTTTGAAGCAACATTTTACAATTTTCCACATAAGAAGTCCGCATCCTTAATTTATTCGGATAAGTTTATTAGTAGGGAAGGTGCGTCTTACTGGAATAATGTAGCTAATCGACCTGCTCAATATGGCAGTAATTTGAATGAAAATGATGCACCTATAATCCGTTTTGGAGAGGTATTGCTAAACTGGATTGAAGCAAAAGCAGAGTTGGCTGAAAGTTATGGAGGTACTGCTGTTAGTCAAGGGGATATTGATAAGTCGATCAATTCTATTCGTAATAGACCTTTAGATGTCGCTGCTATTGCACTTGGAGTATCTAAAACAGCACCAATGAGTCTTGCACTTCTTCCAAATGACCCCGCTCGTGATGCGGATGTTTCGGCGTTAATTTGGGAAATTCGTCGTGAGCGTCGTATGGAGTTTGTTTACGAGCATACCCGCTTGCTTGATATAAAACGTTGGAAGAAGATTGAATATATGGATAATGTGAAGTATCCTGATACAATGTTTGGTCCTTGGGTTGATTTTTCAAAGGATGTACCTACGTACTTAACTAAAGAATATGTGGGTAATTTGATTGTTCGTAAGACTGACGGAACATTGGTTACCTATAATGGTACTAATGGTAATGATATGGTTGGCTTTTATAGAATTCGAAAAGCAACGCCACGTGATGCCTATGATGCTGAAAAAGCATATCTTTCACCTGTTGGTACTCAGGAAATTCAACAGTATTTAGATTATGGTTTTAAATTAACTCAAACTAAGGCTTGGAGATAAGCATGTTGTTATAATATAAAGAGGATGCAACCCGTTTGCATCCTCTTTTTTATATACCTTTATTGACCTCAATAACCTCATCACCAATTTACAATGGATACTCTAGATCTTACCTATAAGGAGTTTATTAAGCATATCTCCACAAAGGTTAGCCCCAAGAATATATCAGCAAAACCCATCGAACGCCTTGCCTGGGGAACCGATGCGAGCTTTTACCGCCAGATACCACAGGTGGTTGTTTTTCCCGAAACACCCCAGGAGGTGGCGCATATTCTGGCATGCGCATCGTCGTTAAAATTGCCGGTTACCTTTAGGGCTGCAGGAACAAGCCTATCTGGGCAGAGCATTACCAGCTCGGTGCTTGTGGTAGCAGGTAAGAAGTGGGAAAAGTACTCGATTGCCCCCGACGCTTCGTCTATTACGCTACAGTGCGGTATAGTTGGGCAGCGGATTAACGAGATATTGGCTCCGTTGGGGCGTAAGCTTTCGCCCGATCCGGCATCCCTTAAGTCGGCAATGATAGGTGGTATTATAATGAACAACGCATCGGGGATGAACTGTGGCACGCACGCCAATAGCGATAAGGTTATTCGTGCTGCGCAAATTATCATGCCCGATGGGTTTAGACTTAATACCGCCGACAACCATTCGCGAGCGGAGTTTGCCAAGCGCTACCCAACCTTCTGTTCCGATTTGCTGGCTTTACGTCAGGAGATACTGTCAAATCCCACGCTCAACGATTGGGTTCGCTTTAAGTACTCCATTAAGAATGTTACCGGACTCAACATCCTTCCGCTGGTGGAGCATGCCGATCCGTTTGATATCATCACCCACCTTATGGTTGGGTCGGAGGGTACGCTTGCTTTTCTCGAGGAGGCAACAATTGCCACCGAGGTGGTTGCCCCTTTTCGTGCGAGTGCCATGGTGTACTTCAACGGCATTCAGGAGGCGTGCAAGGCTATCCAACGCTTAAAGAGCGAGCCGGTTATTGGGGCGGAGCTGCTCGACCGCAAGGCGCTACGAGCGGTTGAGGATAAACCCGGAATGCCAGCGTTTCTGAAAACGTTACCCGATTCGGCCACTGCGGTTCTATTTGAAACCAAGGCCGAAACCCAGCACGAGCTGGTTGGTAATATCGCCCTAATAAAGGGTATTATCGAAGGGTTCGACCTGCTCATGCCGGTCGAGTTTCTGGATAACGAGAAGGAGTATAGCAAGCTTTGGGCTATCCGTTCGGGAATCTTCCCATCGGTAGGTGCGATGCGTCCTGTTGGTACCAGCTGTCTTATCGAGGATGTGGCGTTTCACCTCGAGAATCTTCCCGAGGCAACTGCCGATCTGCAAAATACTATTGCCAAGCATGGCTACACCGATGGTGTTATATACGGTCATGCCTTAGAGGGGAATTACCACTTTATCGTTAACCAGAGTTTCGAACAGCAGAGCGAAATAGACCGGTATGAGGCGCTGATGGACGACGTGATTCATTTGGTGGTTGATAAGTATAAGGGCTCGCTAAAGGCCGAGCATGGTACGGGGCGGAACATGGCTCCCTTTGTGGAGTACGAGTGGGGCACAGAGGCGTACGCGATTATGAAGCGTGTAAAGGCACTTTTCGATCCTGCCAACATTCTTAACCCAGGGGTAATCTTCAACGACGATCCTCATTGCCATATAAAGAACCTTAAACCGCTACCGCTTACAAACCAGCATGTGGATAAGTGTATCGAGTGCGGGTTTTGCGAGGTAAACTGTCTCACCAGTGGGATTACCCTCTCGTCGCGCCAGCGAATTGTGGTTCAACGCGAGATATCGCGTCTCGAACGGAGCGGTGAGAATCCCGAGCTGCTTGCCAGCTTGAAAAAGGACTACGCCTACCTTGGCGATGCCACCTGTGCTGGCGATGGGCTATGCGCCACAAGCTGTCCGATGGATATCAATACGGCACATCTGACGCACGATGTTCGCGAGGGGCACACCCCCTACGGAGGGATGGCATGGAAGGCTGGCGATTTTGCTGCCAACCACTTTGCGGGTATCAAGTCGGCATTACGTCCGGTACTTGCCGCGGCCAATGCGGCACATACCGTTCTTGGATCAACGGTTATGGAGGCGGTGACCCGCTCGCTGCATACCACTACCGGTATGCCGCTATGGACTGCTTCGTTGCCAACGAACTTTAAGAT
>CAXYUU010000145.1:0-7942 GCA_964292015.1 uncultured Acetobacteroides sp. | reverse complement strand
TGAGCTTTTCACGGGTCGGTTGGTCAATCCGCAACTGCCGATGAGCTTTTCACGGGTCGGTTGGTCAATCCGCAGCTGCCGATGAGCTTTTCACGGGTCGGTTGGTCAATCCGCAACTGCCGATGAGCTTTTCACGGGTCGGTTGGGCGATCCGCAGCTGCCGATGAGCTTTCCACGGGTCGGTTGGTCAATCCGCAGTTGCCGATGAGCTTTTCACGGGTCGTTTGGTCAATCCGCAGTTGCCGATGAGCTTTCCACGGGTCGGTTGGTCAATCCGCAGCTGCCGATGAGCTTTCCACGGCGTCGGAAAGTCGATTAAGCGACTAAGGGAAGGTTAAGAAAGTCGTCACAAAGCAATGTCCACCCCTAAGGGTGGCTAGCGAAAAAACGGAGTCGGGCTACTTTTTAGCAACCGAAATGCAGCGACTCGGCCAGCATCGCACTATACCGGCAAGGGTCGCCTTGTCTTCGGCAAAGAGCTCGGTTACCACCACCCCCTTCTCCGTGCGACCTCCGTGGAGGAACGCCTTTCCGCTGCTATCCATACCAAAGTAGGCGGGAGCAATATCCACGCAGCTGGCACAGCCAACACATTCGGTAGGAGTAAGTACTATTTTTTTCATATTGAAACCCGGTTCACGTCTAACGTCTACAGTCTAGAGTCTAAAATCAGGCTCCTTGGGGGGCTACTCCTCCTCCACGTCTACCATCTTGTAGAGCTTGTCGCCACGGCGAACCTTATCGAGAGGTAGCGAGCAAAGGACACCCTTGTTGGCCATTTCGGTTACCTTAAGATCTACCCGGATTTCGGAAACAACCGCCTCAACCGCTCCGGTTGTTGGCCCTAGCACAACGATGCTTTCGCCATTGTACAGCTCGGCGGCCTCAACCAACACCTCGGCAATACCGATGTTGGCAAAGTAGTTGGTAATTTTACCCACGTACACCTTACGCTTGGTAGCCTTCGATCCGTACACCTTGCTCCACTCGCCCATTTTACGGCCCATGTAGTAGCCATCCCAAAACCCGCGGTTAAACACCTCCGAAAGGCGTCCTTCCCACATGGTGATTTTTTCCTGAGAGTAGGTGCCATCGATAATGGCATTCACCGCCTCGTTGTAGGTTTCCACAACGCGCTTCACGTACTCGCCCGAGCGAGCTCTTCCCTCAATTTTGAGTACCTGCACCCCTGCTCCGATAACCTTATCGAGGAAGCTTATCGTGCACAAATCCTTTGGCGACATGATGTACTCGTGGTCGATTTCGAGCTGGTTGCCCGTCTCCTTTTCGGTAACCACATACGCCTTACGACAGGTTTGCTGGCAGGCTCCCCTATTGGCCGAGGCGTTGTTCTCGTGCAGGCTCATGTAGCACTTCCCCGATATGGCCATGCATAGCGCACCGTGCACAAACATCTCGATCTTTACCGGCTCGCCGTAAGGTCCGCGCAAGTCGTCTTCGGCAATCTGCTTGTGGATATTCTTTACCTGAGTCATATTGAGCTCGCGGGCAAGAACCACCACATCGGCAAACTGGGCGTAGAACTTAAGCGCCTCGTAGTTGCTTACGTTTAGCTGGGTAGATATGTGCACCTCCACATCGTTGGCACGGGCGTAGGTAATTGCCGCCAGGTCCGACGCAATAACGGCGCTCACCTCCGAGTTTTTTGCCGCATCCACAATCTTGCGCATCATGGCAAGGTCGTGGTCGTACATCACCGTATTGAGCGTGAGGTACGACTTCACCCCATTCTCGTGACAGATGGAGGCGATGTTACGAAGGTCATCGAGGGTAAAGTTGTTCGACGATTTGGAGCGCATGTTTAGCTGCTCCACGCCAAAGTAAACCGAGTTGGCACCAGCATTGATAGCGGCCATTAGAGATTCGTAGCTACCCACAGGTGCCATAATCTCTATATCTTGTCTTGTCATTGTAAACGGTTGGATGTTTGGCTGCAAAGATAGCTATTCCGATTAGAACACCCATCAGCAGAAAAATGGGGTCGAAGTAGCCAGCAGCATGCAGCAATTTGACGAGGAGAACTCCTCTACTGGAAATACGTATGTCGCGCGACACCAAGTTCAAAAGGCGAAGGAGCTAGTCGCCTAAAATATCCTTATAAACCAACGCAACAATGTTGAAGCTGATGTTTATCTCCTTATCCACAACTACCAACCCGAGCATAGCGGTAGGCTGTTTTATGTTGAACTGGGTCATGTCAACCACTAAACCGCCGGTAAGCCTGTAGGTATTCCGGCTGAGCTGCTGCAAAAAAATATCCACCTTCACCTCACGCGTGGTGGCGGCAAGGGTCATCTTAAGCGTAGCTTGGTATTTTGCCGTACTGTTGGGGTACAGCGCAACAAGCTTGGCATCATTAAAGTTGAGCTGAATAACAGGATACCTATCAGACAGAAGCGATTTCCCCAAATCTCGTTCGATAAGCCGACTATGGCAGTTCATCGATTTTACCTTTAGGTCGATGCGGGCATTATAGAAGTTGGCCGCATTTACACCTTGAGGCTCAAAAGCCATGAAGCTCCCCTTTTGAACCACCTCGGCATTGTAGCAGCTAAATGAGGCGACATTGCTCTTACCCGATATCGACAGCAGGCTTTCGGGCATTACCTCATACTTATAGGAGTGTACATCGGCACTACTAGCGGCGCCAAGAGTTGAGAGGAGTGCTTGCAAAAATAGGAGATGCAGCATGGTACGATTAAAAAAAAGCAGAGAGCCCCCTGAAGTTTGGTAAGGAACTCTCTGCTTATAGTTATGAAGAATGTGGTATTGTTTAGAATCCGACTACAGCCTCAACAACTAGCCCGTCAAACTTGCCACCGTTGTAGATGTTGTTGGCAGGGAAGCCGTCGTACTTCTGGTTAACATACTCTGCCTTAAGAAGGATATTCTTAGTAAAGAAGTAGCCAGCCGCTGCAGCAACGCGGGTAATATTGGCATCCATTGCTGTTGGAGCCAGCTCACCACTTAGCTTGTTGTAGCGAGCGCCTAGGTAGAAGTTTTCATTTTGACCAAAGTAGTAAAGCAGATCCCCAGGAATCTGGTGTACCTTACGCTTGTCTACTTGTGTTGCAGCGTTGGTGTAAGCTCTACCCTTCGACCACTCGTACGTACCAAAGAACTCAAGACCTTGAAACTTGGTAAATACGTTTGTCATTAACGAGGTAACCTGGTAGCCAAACCCTGGGCTAAAACGACCGGTAGCCATGTTAGCGGTTAAGTCGGTTGAGCTAGTTAGCACGCCCCAGTACTGTGAACCACCACGGTCGCCAGAGTAAAGGGTGTTGCTGGTCGAACCACCATTATAGTAACCCGATTGGGTTAGACGTAAACGCCATCCTTCCATGATGTTCGAATCGTAGCCTAGCTTACCATAGATTGAAGGCTGTTTGGTTCTAGCCTCTTTGGTTACGCTGTTAGTTTTTTCGATAACGTCACCTTTAAGCAAACCGTTGCTTAAACCTACCATACCAAGAATACCGTTGTACTTAAACTCCACTTCGCCCGCAATTTCTGTTGCGAAAGCATCCATGATTAAGTTTTCGGCAAATGGGTTTAGGATAGAGTTACCGTTATCGTTACGACGGAAGTGGGCATCGCCATAGTTCACCTCCATGTGTCCAACCTTGATGGTGGTGTACTTCATGATGTTATCTACGAAATCCGACTTAAAGAATGGAAGTTTGTCCATTTGAACGTAACCACCCTTAACCCAAGTTTCATTGTGGTGACGAGCAGCGAGGTAAAGCGTAAGGTTTAATCTAACCCCATCAGCCAGCTGAGCGTCAAACATCATATTAGCAGAAGCAAGACCAAAACCAGGCTCAAGTACAATCGGCTTATTCAAATCTACACCACCTACAATGTTTGGAGTAGCGGTACTATGATTTTTAAGCGTCTGGAACGATTGGGTAAAACCGGCTCCAACCCTAAGCTTTTGACCTGTAAAAACTACAGCGTCCTCCTTCGGAGTTTCAAAGAGATTCTTACCCGTCTGGTCATTTTTGTTGTAGTGCTGAATGTCGGCAAACTGGGCCGACGCTGCCACCGAACTTGCTACAAAAAAGGCAAGGACTAGTGCGCTTTTAAAATTTGATCTCATTGTGGTGTGAATTTTAGTTAGAACCTGTTTGTCAACAGCAGCTGTCGACCAATATCTGCCTACTTCCTCAACAGGAAGTAAATATTTACCGTAATATCGTTGGCTGTTTTAAGTGCACCGAGCATGGCCGTTGGGGGCTTTAGGCTAAAATCGGTCATCTTCATCCGCTTCGACGAGCGCACTTCAATATCCCCATTCGCTAGCGCAGTTGCCTTAACCACAAACTCAACTGGAAGGGTTACCGTTTTAATGGTAACATTCCCTACTAGATTAATGGTGGACACATTTCCTGCTGTTTGAATAGAATTTACCTTAACCAGCGCAAACTTAATTCGGGGGTACTTCCCAGAATCAAAGGTGTCCTTAATCTTACTATCCATGATACTTCCTTTTGACCCGGCAAGCGAGTTAGCATCAATGTCGACAGCTGCTGCGGTAACACCTTCGACTACGTTGTTTTCGATTTTAAAATCGGTAGAACCATTCAGCTTACCAACAACTGCCGTCCAATCGTGAAGGTTCGATGTCCCCACTACCTCTATCTTCTGTGACTTTACAGTGTACTTAACCTGTGCCGAAATGGTGTTGGCACACAATACCAAAAGTGCCAAAGTGGTGTAAAGAGTGCGATTCATAATTACGATTTAAATTGTACATACAAATGTATGTACATTATTTCACTACGTGTTAATAGACTTAATTAAAATAAGATACAAAAAGGCGAAATGCCATTAATCTACTGATATAACAACACATACAACTGTTTTACATACAACTATCAAGCTTGAAAAAAACGCTCTTTATAAATAGCAAGGGGGAAATCAGATGCGTACATCTCGAAAAAGTAAAGTTTCAAAACAGATTTGCCGAGGGTCTAGCCAGCATACGACGAAAAACGAGGAGAGCCGCGGACCGGCAAAAAAAAAGGGATAACTGATAACTCGATGAAGCAACAAAAAACAATGTCATTCAAAGTGAGCTCAAAATAAAATGACATGAAGATTAAAAAGAAAAAAAAGTAGCGAGGTAGTAGAAACAGTTATGGCAAACCAACACTACCTCGCCTCTTTTTTGTTCGGGGGAATGAATGAGGAGTGTGGATGGATCCTCGCTTTTTACCCGAAAGCTTTGTTCGAACATCGGCTGGCAGGTCTTCTGACTTTCTCGCATCATAGGCGCCTTCCCGTTTTCACAGTGGCTGAGATTGCCTAGACTCTTTTATGAGATTACAGCAGCGGGAACTGTACAGGACTTACACCTGATTCCCTTTTAATTCGCTGAAACATATCGTTTCAGATGAAACCATCGACCCTCAAAGATATAATTTTTGCTTATAAGTAGTTCTCCTTTTCTAAGCTAATTTTTAGTAATATGATTTATAACAACTTACAGATACTGTAATTAATGTGTACATTTGCAATCCAAATTTCATGCGATGCAATATATTCGGAACATTGCGATCATAGCCCACGTAGACCACGGAAAAACTACGCTAGTGGACAAAATGATCCTTCAGGGTAAACTTCTTAGAGATGCCGATAAGGCAGGTGAACTAATTCTAGACAGTAACGATCTAGAACGTGAGCGCGGTATCACTATTCTCGCTAAGAACGTATCCGTACAGTACAAAGACTTTAAGATCAACATTATTGATACCCCAGGCCACGCCGACTTCGGTGGAGAAGTTGAGCGAGTGCTTAATATGGCCGATGGCGTTCTTCTTTTGGTTGACGCTTTCGAAGGCACCATGCCACAAACTCGCTTCGTGCTTCAAAAAGCACTTGCGTTGGGCAAAAAACCTATCGTTGTTGTTAATAAGGTAGACAAACCAAACTGTCGTCCTGACGAAGTACAAGAACAGGTTTTCGACCTAATGTTCCACCTTAATGCAACCGAAGATCAGCTAAACTTCCCTACTATTTATGGTAGCGCGAAGCAAGGTTGGATGTCTACCGATTGGCAAAACCCAACCACCGACATTACTGCTCTTCTAGACAGTATCATCGAAAACATTCCAGAACCAGAAGCACACGAAGGAACACCTCAGATGCTTATTACATCGCTAGAATACTCGTCGTATGTTGGACGTATCGCTATTGGCCGCCTTCATCGCGGTACGCTAAGATCTAACATGCCCGTTATTCTGTCTAAACGCGATGGTAGCTTGGTGAAATCTCGCATAAAAGACCTTCTTGTTTTCGAAGGACTTGGAAAAGCAAAAGTTGAAGAGGTACAAGCAGGCGAAATTTGCGCTCTTGTTGGTATTGATGGATTCGACATTGGCGACACCATTTGCGATTTCGAAAACCCAGAGCCTCTCAAGCCTATCGATATCGATGAGCCAACTATGAGCATGCTCTTCACCATTAACGATTCACCTTTCTTTGGTAAAGACGGTAAGTTTGTTACCTCTCGCCACCTTAAGGAACGTCTCGAAAAAGAGTTGGAAAAGAACCTTGCCCTACGTGTAGAAAAAGGCGAAACAGCAGATTCATTCATCGTATTCGGACGTGGTGTACTACACATCAGCGTACTTATCGAAACAATGCGTCGTGAAGGATACGAGATTCAGGTTGGCCAGCCAAAAGTTATCTTCAAGGAGGTAGATGGCAAAAAATGTGAACCTATTGAGTTCCTTACAATCGACTTACCCGAAACTGTTGCTGGTAAAGCCATCGAGCTTGTTACTAAGCGTAAGGGTATGATGATTAATATGGAACAGCGTGGTGAACGTTCGCACCTCGAATTCGAAATTCCATCACGTGGACTTATCGGATTACGTAGTAATCTCCTTACAGCAACACAAGGGGAAGCTATCGTTGCGCACCGCGTTATAGGTTTCGAACCATACAGAGGCGATATCGAAATGCGTACCAACGGTTCACTTATCGCAATGGAAACGGGTAATACATTTGCCTACTCAATTAATAAGCTTCAGGACAGGGGTAAATTCTTTATTTCTCCAGGTGATGATGTTTATTGCGGTATGGTAATTGGCGAGCATAGCCGCTCTGGAGACTTGGTTATTAACGTAACCAAACCAAAGAAGCTAACCAACATGCGCGCAAGCGGAACAGACGATAAAAACGTCATTGCACCACCTCTTGTATTCACTCTCGAAGAGGCTTTGGAATACATCCAAGAAGATGAATACGTTGAAATTACGCCGAATTCAATGCGCCTACGCAAAATTTACTTAGACGAAAACTTAAGAAAGCGTAATTCAAGGTAGAAAGCGGCTGGATTAATGTACTGTTGCGTAACAGCAACAGTCATTAAGTTGCTGAATATTTTTAAATATGATATTAATTTCTACCTTTGCGCGATATTTTTTTGACAGGTGAGCCATTTAAACAGCTATAATATCCCGATAAAAGGCTTAGCCTTGGGTGAGCATGAAGTTGATTATGATGTGAACAATAAATTTTTTAGTTGCTTCGAGGAATCGGAGATAAAAAATGGAAATGTCACCGTTTTAGTTCATGCCAAAAGGTCCAGCTCATTCATCGAACTTGATTTTAAAATCGAAGGAGATGTTATTGTTACGTGCGATCGCTGTTTAGATGAGTTTTCTCAAAAAATCAGCTACGAAGGGAGCCTGTTCATCAAGTTTTCATCACTTATCAAGGACGACGAAGGTGACATTATCTACGTCGATCCGAACGAAGGTGAACTCAATTTAGCGAGTTACATCTACGAAAGCATCTGCCTCAGCCTGCCTTACCAACGGATTTATCCGTTGGGTGGCAACGGCAAAAGCACGTGCAACCCACAAATGCTCGAACGCCTCGAAGCTATCGAAACCAACTTCGACGAACA
>CAXYUU010000144.1:0-7998 GCA_964292015.1 uncultured Acetobacteroides sp. | reverse complement strand
CCCCCTTTGATCGCCTGCAAAAACTACAGAAGGAAGGGCGATTCCAACAGAAACAAGGAATACCAAACACAAATAGAACTTCTTCATCGTATTACGTTTTTACTACTAGTGCGAATACTATGCCGAAAAAGAATGGCACATATTAAAACACGTAACATCACACGTTAGGAAAAGAGAGTATGATGAATTTCAAAACTTTTCTTTACAGCTCTTTCGAAGCGGTTTCGCCTCCCCTAAATACGGGATAAGCATTCTAATCATCCTTGTAAAATGCGCTTACAGAACGAATCATAAACACCAGACGCCCCCCTACCTAACCGACCCTTTATGCGGACAGCTTCGTAGCACATTAAAATCAGAGTTCAAAACGAAGAATGGAATCTTAACTTTCGGCAAATCCAATGCTACCCAAATGTCCAACGTTGCTCCTTGACTAAAAGGCATACCCCAACGAGAAGCTGGAGTACAGCTTTTTCATTTCGGGCGAATACGAAAACGACAGCAGTATTGGCCATTTAGACACAAAATAACCCGCAGAAACGCCAAAACCTACGATATGCTTTGCATCCGTAGCGTTGAATATGGTCTTATTTTTAATAAAATCGTAAACTCCATAGTTAACCTCGCCCTTAAGGTAGACATTCGAGAATACATTTGTCTGAACCCCAAGTAGTACACTTCCTATCGAACTGGTAATAACTTGAGCGTCCATTAAACCAATAAAATTCAGGTGTTGCTGAAATAAAGACTGCACTCCACCAACAAAATATTCGTTGTAGTAAAGCCCATTATAGTTAAGTAGCGAACCAAACTGCACCTCGGTAATAATTGACGTATTAGAGGCAACCGGACTGTAAACCGTTGATTCGAAAGCAATTTTATAATACGGGCTACTCTTAAACCCCGACACCAATAAGTCGGTTGAGGTAACATCCGTAGAATTACGATGGTAAACATTACGCCCAAAAACATACCCTGCTTCGAAGTTGGAGACAAAGCCCTGTGTGGGAAATAACTTGCGATTTAGCGAGTTGTTGATCTGCCGAATATATGCAAAAAGATGACTTTCGTTACCGCTGTGCCGTAAATCTGAAGCAATGTCGGGCGAGTAGGTCATATGCTTAAACGAAAAGCCTCCACCTATTCCCGAATAGCTGTCAAAGTAGCGGATATACGAAAAATCGATCCTATTGAAAGACGTGTTATATACGTACATTTTTTGAGCCCCATTATATATAGGTATCTTCAAATCGGTTACCCGAAGTTCGCCCTGAAGCTGGTTTTTATTCTTCAACCCGTACAGAAGCCTACTTTGCAAAAGCCCATCGAAATTATCGCCTAACGATAGCTTTACCATCGATCGGCTATTTGTCTTTCTATAGTTTTTAATCGTATAGTTTAAATTGATTGCAGTCCCTAAAAAGCTGTTGTAAAGCAGCCCGACCTTAACCCACGACGAGCCAGACTCCTCGGCAATTACCTTAATTTTGACATGGTTAGGAATCTGCATTGGGTACAGCTCGTAGTAAATAAACTTATAGTCAAGCGAGGCATAAGCCCTTTTAAGAGCTTCCGACAGCTTACGAGCCGTGTAGGTTTTATTTACAAGGATAGACATATTATCAAGGAGCTGCTTGCGGGTTGTTTCGCTAATACCTACCACCTCGATGCTGTCGATAGTTACCGAAGGCACCGGATTTAACCGAGTGTACGGGTTATAGGCAATAGGCTCAATGGCATTGAGCGAATCGGCCAAATGCTTAAAAGTGGGGTACATCATTTCACCCATCTGGTTGCCAATTCGAATAATATCCTTAGCATCGCCAAAGCTAGCGGCATTATAATCGCCAATAGGCGGCAGTATCAGCAAATCGCACATCGCCTTTTCCTCAATCTCATCGGCAGCATCTACGTAGCTGGTTACCTGATCCATAACATTCAGAGCCGATTTAATTGCATGACGATCCATTAAGCCAGGATAAAGGCTTACCCCAATAAGGTAGGTGGCCCCCATTTTTTTAGCATGCCTAACCGGAAAGTTTTGTACCAAGCCACCATCTACAAGCACCTTCCCCTGATAGCTGACCGGTGTAATAAACGAAGGTATCGCCATGCTGCTTCTAATGGAGGGAACCAGCTCGCCAGTGTTTAGCACAACCGGCTTCCCAGTTTCCAAATCGGTTGCAATACATTCAAAAGGAATGTTTAGCTGATGAAAATCTTTTACAGCATACACCGGATATAGATGCTTAAGAAATTCAATCCAAACGGTTTGAGGGTCAATAAGTCCAGACGAAGGCGCTGGTTTTAAACCATGAAGCGAAACCTCAAGTAGATATCCACCAAACTCATCCTTTTCGCGAAGAGCGATATCCTTATATTTGGGGCTATTGCTAAAAAGGGTATTCCAATCAATCCCTTGGGCTATTCGCTCAATGTCCTTCCCCGAGTATCCTGCAGCATGAAGCGCTCCCACCCCCGCCCCCATACTGGTCCCGGTAAGGTAGCCGATTTTAAGTCCGGCACTACCTATCGCTTCTAAGATACCAATATGCGCCAACCCTTTGGCACCTCCACCTGAAAGCGTCAGCCCAACTTTAGGACGCTGCCCAAACGAGAGGTGTACGAGCAGAAATAAAAGGATGGTAACTGAAACGTGTAAAAGATGAACCCTTGATGGCTTTTTCATGGAGTAAGTAGGTGTCTGCAAACGATTATACCCGTTAGCTGAAGGTAAAATCCACTTCAGGATACGACGGCACAACAAATATACGACCCATCGACTAAAACTACCGTATAAGACGGCTCCTAATACTCCATTAATAAGCGAATAGGGGAAACTTGCTGAGAATAAAAGTGACTTGTGCCCATTCGAATGGTGCTCCGACATCCTCAACCATCAACATTAATTACACTGCATCTAAACATCCGTAAAAATCAGCCCGCCTTATTTACCGATCCAATACGCACCAAACAACTAGCTACCTACATCTTACATGCCATTTTTTTAGAAATGGAATTTATACGCTATTAACAAATGGCCCATACCAATTAGCAATGGGTCAGCTTGACTCTATACATTTTTTCCTATATTTGCCCGTCACAGCAAAAATTACCCTTGAATATATGACAAATAAAGGTTTAAAGATTGTTGTTCTCGCAAAACAGGTACCCGACACCCGCAACGTGGGCAAGGATGCTATGAAGGCCGATGGTACAGTAAACCGTGCCGCCCTTCCTGCGATCTTCAATCCAGAGGATTTAAACGCCTTAGAGCAGGCTCTTAGACTTAAAGACAAATATCATGGCACAACAATCACCATCCTAACCATGGGACCGGGTCGTGCTGCCGATATTATTCGCGAAGGAATGTATCGTGGTGCCGATGGTGGAGTACTACTTACCGACCGCAAGTTTGCCGGATCAGATACACTAGCTACCTCATACGCGCTTTCGCAAGCAGTTAAGAAAATTCAACCCGACCTGGTAATCGCAGGCCGTCAGGCAATCGATGGCGATACCGCACAGGTAGGGCCACAGGTAGCCGAGAAGATGGGCTGGCCACAGGTAACCTATGCCGAAAACATCATCGCCTTCGAAGATGGCGAGCTGGTTATCAAGCGTAGGCTAGAGCATGGTGTTGAAGTTGTTGCAGGAAAGCTACCCATGGTGGTAACCGTTACCGCATCGGCTCCAGAGGCACGCCCTCGCAACGCCAAGCAGCTGATGAAGTTTAAGCACGCCCGTACGGTAACCGAACTTCAGGAGCAGACATCCGACTACTACATGGAGCTTCAAAGCCGCGACTACCTTCGTATTCCAGAGTGGGGAGTTGCCGACGTAGATGCCGATGTGGAGCAGCTCGGCCTTTCGGGTTCGCCTACCAAGGTGAAGAAAATCGAAAATGTGGTATTTGCCGCAAAAGAGGCCAAGCGCCTAACTGCCGACAATACTGAAATCGAATGGTTGATAAAGGAGCTTATGGCTAATCACACCATCGGTTAATCCGAATAATTTTCTAATTTAAAACGATTAAACCGTGAACAACATATTTGTTTACTGCGAAATAGAAAATGGTAAGGTTGCCGACGTGAGCCTTGAACTGCTTACCAAAGGCCGTAACCTTGCCGACCAGCTAGGCTGCCAACTCGAAGCACTTGCCATTGGCTGTAACCTCAACGGCATTGCCGAAGAGCTCGCACAGTACGGCGCCCACGTGGTACACATTGCCGACGACGCCCGCCTATACCCATACCGTACGCTCCCTCACACCACCATTGTTAAGGCGGTGTTCGAACAGGAGAAACCACAAATTGCCATCTTTGGCGCATCGTCAATTGGCCGCGATTTGGGTCCACGCGTGTCCTCGCTGCTACATAGCGGCCTAACCGCCGACTGTACCTCGCTCGAAATTGGATCGCATACCGAAAATAAGAGTGGAAAGGTTTACGAAAACCTTCTTTACCAAATACGTCCTGCCTTTGGGGGTAACATCATTGCCACCATCATTAACCCCGACCACCGCCCACAAATGGCCACGGTTCGCGAAGGGGTGATGAAGAAGGAGATCATTGCCAACGCCAAGCCAGCCGAAGTTAAGGTGGTTGACGTAAACAAGTTCCTTTCCGATACCGATGAGGTTATCCGCATCATCGAGCGCGAAATGGAAGAGCGCAAGATCGACATTAAGGGAGCACCAATTATCGTAGCCGGTGGTTACGGTGTTGGATCCAAGAGTAACTTTGCCCTACTTCATGAGCTTGCTCAGGTACTTGGTGGTGAGGTTGGCGCATCGCGTGCAGCAGTTGATGCTGGCTACGCCGAGCACGCCCGCCAAATTGGCCAAACTGGGGTAACCGTTCGTCCGAAGCTGTATATCGCTTGCGGTATATCGGGACAAATTCAGCACACCGCAGGTATGGAGCAGTCGGCTATGATTATCTCAATCAACAACGACCCAGCCGCTCCTATCAACCAAATTGCCGACTACGCAATTACGGGCGATGTAGCCGAAATCATTCCTAAGATGATCAAGTACTACAAGAGCAATTCGAAGTAAAGTAAGAATCACGTATCAAGTATCACGAGAATCGCAAATCGCATGTCGCACATCGGTTATCGAAATGGTGATCCTGGTTCAAAAACGCTTTAACAATGGCAAATTTTTATTCAGATAACGAAGATTTAAAGTTCCACCTGGGTCACCCACTGATGAAAAAGATCGTGGCGCTTAAGGAGATGGGATTTGAAGATAAGAAAACCTACGACTACACTCCCATCGATTTTGAAGATGCAGTAGACAGCTACGATAAAACGCTGGAGATTGTAGGCGATATTTGTGGAAACATCATCGACCCCAATGCAGAGTCGGATGACGCCGAAGGTCCTCAGGTAATTAACGACCACGTTAAGTACGCCCGCGGAACCCAGGAAAACCACGAAGCCCTTACCCAGGCAGGCCTTTACGGCATGTCGCTCCCTCGCGAGTACGGCGGTTTGAACTTTGCAATGGTTCCCTACGTAATTGCTGCCGAGCTGGTATCGCGTGCCGATGCTGGTTTTGCCAACATCTGGGGATTGCAAGACTGTGCCGAAACCATCCACGAGTTTGCATCAAAAGAAATTAAGGACGAGTTCCTTCCACGTATACACCAAGGGCACACCGCTGCGATGGACCTTACCGAGCCAGATGCTGGATCGGACCTACAGGCTGTTCAGCTACGCGCATCTTGGGACGAGAAACAGGGCACCTGGTTGCTCAACGGCGTAAAGCGCTTTATCACCAACGGTGATGCGGAGATTTCGCTGGTTCTTGCCCGTTCGGAAGATGGTACCAACGACGCCCGTGGCCTTTCGCTTTTCGTTTACGACAGAAAGCACAACGCCATGAAGGTTCGCCGTATCGAGCATAAGCTCGGTATTATTGGCTCGCCTACCTGCGAGCTGGTATTCACCAACGCTCCTGCGGTACTAGTTGGCGACCGTAAGATGGGTCTAATTAAGTACGTTATGTCGCTGATGAACGGTGCCCGCCTTGGCGTAGGTGCCCAGTCGGTTGGCCTTTCGGAAGCAGCCTATCGCGAAGCCCTAAAGTACGCCAACGAGCGCGTTCAGTTTGGCAAAACCATCATTAAATTCCCAGCGGTATACGAGCTGCTCACCAACATGAAGGTGAAGCTGCAGGCATCTCGCTCGCTACTTTACGAAACTGCTCGCCTAGTTGACGTGTACAAGGCCTACTACCACATCAGCAACGAGCGCAAGCTCGAAAAGGATGAGCGTAACGAGCAGAAGGAGTTCAACAAGCTAGCCGACTGCTACACCCCTCTTGTGAAGCTTTTCGCATCGGAGTACAGCAACCAGATAGCCTACGACTCGCTTCAGATCCACGGTGGATCGGGCTTCATGAAGGACTACCCTATTGAGCGCCTTATCCGCGATGCCCGTATCACCACCATCTACGAAGGTACTTCGCAGCTGCAGGTGGTTGCGGCCATCAAGGGTGTTACCACCGGTATCTACCTTCAGCAGATCAACACGTATGCTGCCATGCCGGTTCACGCCGATATGGAGTACATGAAGAGAACCCTTGCCGATATGACCGACGAATACGTGAAGGCTTACGAGCTGGTACATGCTGTTGGCGACAACGAATACCTCGACTTCCACGCTCGCCGCTTGGTAGAGATGGCTGGCCACATCATTATGGGCTACCTTCTCCTACTCGACGCACAACGCGATGCCCAGTACCAAAACTCGGCCGATGTGTACATCAAGCTAGGTGCAGGCTGGAACAAAGACCGCTACAACTACATCGCTAAAAGCGATATCAAAGACCTTGGCCTGTACAAGATGGTACAGGAAGAGGTGCTTAAAATATCGTAACGATAGGCATACCTTATACCAAAAGCCCCGAGAGATCGGGGCTTTTTTTGTTGGCACCTGGTACCGCCCTACGAGAATGGGCAACGATACCCAACGGCCGATAGCCGGACGGTAAAATAGGCCTCCATACCACCTCGGAGGTGATCGCTACCACCTATTATACCCCTTCGTACCACCTACAAAGGTGGTTGCTACCACCTACCATCCCCCTCCGAACCACCTCGAAGGTGATCGCTACCACCTATTATACCCCGTCGTACCACCTGCTAAGGTGGTCGCTACCACCTATTACACCCCTCAGTAACACCTCGAAAGTGGTCGCAACCACCTATCCCCCCCTCCCAACCACCTACAAAGCTGGTCGTCTCTACAAAACCCACCAGTACAACAAGCAGTAAACAGGTATACACCACCCATTTTATGGCCGCATCGAGGATGGTTACCCATAATTATCCTACCACAAACTAAACATTTACCTAAAAATGGTATTTTTGATGGCACATTCGCATTCTACTAATAGCAAACCCCATGAACGAATTTTTGCTCCTCGAACTTTACAACCAGCTTACCCCCAAGCAACGGATTATCATGGAGGCTTACATCCTTTATATAACCTTTGCCGATATAAAATTGATTACCGAGGTGGCCAACTCCATTGGCAATGGGTTTAAATTTACTCCATCCGACATCCAATCGGAGCTAAAGGTGATCCCGCAGGAGCTGTGGCGTAGAAATGGGAATGGCGACTACTCCGCCAGAAAGGAGCTAATCCTTCTTAAGTTCGAAGAGCTGTACGACCCCACCAGCGAAGTCGACAGCATCATCGTCCGCTCGTATACCGAAAGTCGATACTACATCATCAGTGGCACAAAAGAGTTCCGCGACTTCCTTATTGCTGCCACCACCAACAACAGCGCTGCCATTAACAAAATATTGAAAAGTTTCTACTTTGCCCAAAGCTACCTTTACCCTCTAATCCCGACCTTTATCCTGTACGGGCGATATTGGAACACCCTCGAATACTTTCCGTCTGCCGTACTAAAAGAGTCGGGTGAAAATATGAACGAAAGGGTAAACGACGCGCTAGCCCCCCTTAAACAGCTGCACGAAACC
>CAXYUU010000143.1:0-8003 GCA_964292015.1 uncultured Acetobacteroides sp. | reverse complement strand
AGGCGCTTATTGCCCTTACCCGAACCGATGCTGGGCCAGTACATATAAACATACCAGTTGCCGAACCGCTTTACGAGTTTACAGAGGATAGTATTCCGCAGGCTCGTAAAATTAGCTTGGTAGAGGGTAAAATTGCCATTCCGGCTACCTATCCCATCGAATGGGTTCGTTTTGCAAAACGGATGGTGGTGGTGGGGCAGCATTTGCCAAGTTTGGAGCTTACTGCTGCCATCGAGCGGCTTGCCCATCGTGGCGATACGGTTATTATTGCCGAACAAACGGCTAACCTACCATCAACGGTAAGCATTCAGCAGTTCGAGCAGGTGTTGGTATCGTTAACCGAAAGCGAACAGGCGCTGTTTGCCCCCGAACTACTACTTACCATTGGTGGGCACATTGTATCAAAGAGGTTTAAGCTCTTTATTCGTAAAAATCGTCCAGCTAAGCACTGGCATATAGGTAGCGAAGTGGTGGATACCTACCAGTCGCTTACCGATTTAATCGACGTTCATCCTTCTTCATTTATATCGACCATTTCTGAAGCTGAAAATGGAGATGTTAACTACCTAGCTCGATGGAGTAGCCGTAGCCTTCATGTTCAAACTATGGGCAACGAGTTCTTGAACGATGTTCCCTTTTCCGATTTGGCTGTTTTTAAAACCATTTTTAGAGGAATGCCATCGGGTATTAGCCTTCACCTAGGTAACAGTACCCCAGTGCGCTATGCGCAGCTATTAACCTTACCCAATGATGTTGAGGTTTATAGTAATCGTGGCACAAGTGGTATCGATGGTGTGGTATCCACTTTTGTGGGATTTGCGTCACAGTCGCCGAGCATCTCGTTACTAATTGTTGGCGAGCTATCTTTCTTGTACGATTCCAACGGATTGTGGAATCGATACCTGTCGCCAAAGGTTCGTATAGTGGTGGTTAATAATTCAGGTGGTGGTATTTTTAGGTTGATAGATGGGCCATCGCGTTCTGAGGCTTTGGAACAGCATATCGAGTATCGTCATCAGCAATCTGTGGAGGGAATTGCAAAAGCCTTCGGGGTTGAGTACCTTTCGGCCGTAAATGAGCAGGAATTAGAGGCATCGTTTGCCACGCTTATGAACGAAAATATCAGTAAGCCCATGTTGCTGGAGGTTTTTACCCCTTCAGAGTTAAACTCTGAGGTTTACAAACACTATTTCGACTATTTAAAAACTAAATAAGGTACGACTATGGCTGAAAAAAGAGAATGGTCAACCATTAAGGAATACGAAGAAATCCTTTTTGACTACTTCGAGGGTATTGCTAAGATTACCATAAACCGTCCACGTTACTACAATGCGTTTACGCCAACTACGGTTAGCGAAATGAGCGATGCGCTACGTATTGCTCGCGAGGATCAACAAATTAACGTCATTGTGCTTACCGGTGCAGGCGATAAAGCCTTTTGTTCGGGTGGTGATCAAAACGTTAAGGGTGTTGGTGGTTACGTGGGTAAGGATGGTGTACCTCGGTTAAATGTACTAGAGGTTCAGCGTCAAATCCGCTCGATGCCTAAGCCTGTAGTGGCTATGGTTAATGGGTATGCAATTGGAGGGGGACATGTACTCCATGTTGTTTGCGACTTAAGCATTGCTTCTGAGAATGCCATCTTTGGGCAAACGGGTCCAAAGGTGGGCAGCTTCGATGCTGGATTAGGTTCGTCGTATCTTGCGTCAATTGTAGGACAAAAGAAAGCTCGTGAAATATGGCTCCTTTGCCGTCAGTACAGTGCACAAGAGGCTTTAGATATGGGCTTGGTGAATAAGGTTGTACCACTAGATAAACTCGAAGACGAAGTGGTAGAATGGTGTCAGCTTATGATGCAGCACAGTCCAATGGCTTTGCGTATGCTTAAGTTAGGTATGAATGCCGACCTAGATGGTCAAGTTGGACTTCAGGAGTTTGCTGGTAATGCTACGTTGCTTTACTATCTTACAGAAGAGGCTCAGGAGGGTAAGCATGCCTTCCTCGAAAAGCGTAAGCCCGACTTTCACAAGTATCCAAAGTATCCATAAGCGATACCAATAGTAAAATAGCTTGCGCCCGAAGAGATTTCTCTTTGGGCGCTTTTTTTATTTGAGTTATTTATAAGCTAGTATCTTTGCAAAAGATGGTGATCTTAACTAGTGTTGGCAACATCTTGTACTAACAGGAAGACGCGAATGATAAGTTTCTAAATTCACTACCTTTAACGCATCAAAATAGTACAACTATGTCACTTACCGAACATACTTTTAAAGTTGCCCCCAATTGCACCAAGTGTAGCGCCTGTTCTCATGTTTGTCCATCTGGGATTATTGTCATGAAGGCCGATGGTCCAACACTTTCTGATGCTCGAACTTGCATTCGTTGCGGGCATTGCGTTGCAGTTTGTCCTGTCGAGGCGCTCGATTTCATTGTTACACCCTTAGCCAAGCAGAAAAAAATAGACAGCACCCTAAATATCGATTCGGCAAAGGCAGAACAGTTTCTTCGTTCGCGTCGTTCTATTCGTAACTATCGTAAAAAGGAGGTGGCTGTCGATGATTTAAAGCGAATGCTCGATGTTGCTCACTATGCACCAACTGGAGGTAATACGCAGGGTGTTTCCTATGTTGTGGTAAGTAAGCGTGAGATCATCGACCAGCTGTCGGCATTAACGCTAAGCTGGATTGATGAGGTCTCGAAGGTTAATGCTTCGATGCGTTCGTACAGTAAGCTGGTTAGCATAAATCGAGAAACAGGTGCGGATGTGATTTTTCGTGGAGCTCCAGCCCTTGTGGTTGCCGTAGGACCACGTAAATTGTCAATGGCGCATGATAATGGGAGGTTTTGTCTTGCTTACGCCGAACTCTTTGCGCCAACGCTAGGGCTGGGAACCTGTTGGGCTGGTTTCTTTGAGTTGTGCTCAGCAGCATATTATAAGCAGGTGTATGATTTGCTCGGTTTAGATGAAGATAAGATGGTGGTCGGTGCACTTATGGTGGGTTATCCAAAATACTACTTCAAGCGCCTTGTTGATAGGGATGAGCTTGTTGTGAAATTTGTTTAACCTGTAGTACCCCGTGTTCTTGTTTTTCTAACTACGAAAGGGTGATGCTTGTAGGGAGTTTTTATCGGAATAGTTGAGTTAAGTTTTATACTTGTGCAAACTATTCCTATCTTGGGTGCCCAATTTTAATGGCGTTTTGAACTCACTAAATAGACACAAAAGATGAAGTTTTTTATTGACACTGCTAACCTAGCACAGATTGAAGAAGCTAATGATCTAGGGGTACTCGATGGGGTTACTACCAATCCATCGTTAATGGCAAAGGAAGGCATTAAGGGTGATGATAACGTAAAGGCTCACTACGTTAAGATCTGTAATATTGTAGACGGCCCCGTTAGTGCCGAGGTTATTGCTACCGATTATGACGGTATGATTCGCGAAGGTTTGGTGTTAGCTGCTCTTCACCCAAATATAGTTGTAAAAGTTCCATGTACTAAAGAGGGAATTAAAGCGGTAAAGTACTTTTCTAATAATGGTATTAGTACCAACTGTACCCTTATCTTTTCGGTAGGACAGGCGCTTTTAGCGGCAAAGGCAGGTGCTACTTATGTTTCTCCCTTTGTTGGGCGTTTAGACGATATCTGTTCCGATGGCGTTGAACTTGTTGGTAAGATTGTCGAAATGTTTACTATGTATGGTTATTCTACGGAGGTTCTTGCTGCATCGATACGCAGTAGCCAGCATATTATTGCCTGTGTAGAAGTTGGTGCTGATGTGGCCACTTGTCCGCTTAGTGCAATTCTAGGTCTTTTAAAGCATCCTCTTACAGATAGTGGTCTGGCTCAATTTTTAGCCGATTATAAAAAAGTGCAGGAGTAGTTTCTGGTATAAATAAAAGGATTAAAGCCTGTTAGGATTGCTAACAGGCTTTGTTTTTATCCTTAAACTGAAAAAATGCGGCTAGTTGGTGGCTGATTGTTAAAATGATTTCATACATTTGTGGGCACTTTACTGTATTGATAAATAAGTATTTGTGAAGCCTTGAAAATGCTTGTTAACGTTAATCAAACTACTAATAATGAAAGGAATCGTACTAGCTGGTGGTAGTGGAACTCGACTTTACCCGATCACTCAAACCATCTCGAAGCAGCTTTTGCCTATTTACGATAAGCCGATGGTTTACTACCCTATATCGGTGTTAATGTTAGCAGGTATTCGAGATATACTTATTATATCTACTCCTCAAGATATTCCTCGATTCGAGGAGTTGCTTGGCGATGGGAGTCGCTTAGGTGTTAACTTTCAGTATAAGGTGCAACCTTCTCCTGATGGATTGGCTCAAGCGTTTATTCTTGGAGAGGAGTTTATTGGAAATGATGATGTTTGCCTCGTTTTAGGTGATAATATATTTTACGGATACGGACTAACTGGCATACTTAGTAAGAGTCTTGAAACCGTTGAAAAAGAACGGAAAAGTGTTGTGTTTGGCTACTACGTAAACGATCCGGAACGTTATGGTGTTGTGGAATTCGATACCGAAGGGACAGTACTCAGCCTTGAAGAAAAACCCCAAGAGCCTAAAAGTAACTATGCAGTTGTTGGGTTGTATTTTTACACCAACGAGGTTATCCAAGTTGCCAAAAATGTTAAGCCATCGGCGCGTGGCGAACTCGAAATAACAACCGTAAATCAAGAATTTCTAAATAGGGGAGAGCTTAACGTCGAACTTATGGGACGTGGTTTTGCCTGGTTGGACACCGGAACGCATAAAAGTATGCTAGAAGCCAGCCAGTTTATTGAAACTATTGAGGAGCGTCAAGGACTTAAAATTGCCTGTCTTGAAGAGATTGCCTATAACAAAGGCTATATCACAGCCGATCAGGTTAGAGAACTTGCAGCACCAATGGCTAAAAATCAATACGGACAGTATTTGCTTCGTTTAGTTAAGTAGGTCGATCATATTATTTTGTTACCGATTTTGTACAATGCAATTTAGCGAAACTGAAATTCCTGGTGTATTTATTATCGAGCCAAAGGTTTTCTTCGATAATCGAGGCTATTTTTCTGAAACATACAAGCAGGTTGAATTTCAGAAATATATTGGAAATGTAAGATGGGTTCAGGAGAATGAATCCAAATCGAGCCTGGGTGTTTTACGTGGGTTACACCTTCAAACTGGCGATTTTGCTCAGGCCAAGTTAGTTCGAGTCGTAGTTGGAAAGGTTTTCGATGTTGCTGTAGATGTTCGTGAAGGATCTTCCACTTTTGGAAAGTATGTTGGCGTTGAGCTGAGTGACGAAAATCATAAGCAGCTCTATATTCCTAGAGGCTTTGCTCACGGATTTCTTGTTTTAAGCGAAACCTGTATTTTTCAGTACATGGTAGATAATGTTTATAACAAGGAAAGTGAGTTTGGATACAGCTACCAATCGTTTGGTATAAGTTGGCCCTCAATAGGAACCGATTTTGTTATTTCGGATAAGGATATGGAACTTGAGAAGTACTAGTATTGAACCTTCAAGGGATCTGGGTTCTTGGCGAATGATTATGCATTTACGATCCAAGATAACAATTGTGGATGAATTATTTTTGTTAAGCTTATTTCAGGATTTTAAAGTGTAAACGTTAAATTAATAGCGGATTTTTTTATGGATAACGTACTTATTATTAATCTTCTTATTGGATTGACGTTTGCAATTTCTGCAACTTTTGGCTTTATTATAGTACCTCGTATTGTAATAATTTCAAGACGAAAGGGGCTTTTCGATTTTGTAAATGAACGAAAGGTTCACACCCAGCAGATACCTCGCCTAGGTGGCGTTTCGTTTCTTCCTGCTCTTATTTTTTCGGTTTCTTTTGTAATGGGTATTCGATATTTATTAGGAGTGGGTGTGGATGAACAAATTTCGCAAACAGTACTAGTTGAAATGCTCTTTTTGCTCTGTGGATTGGTTGTTCTTTACTTTATAGGCTTAGCTGACGACCTCGTATCTGTTAGCTTTAAGTATAAGCTAATAAGCCAAGTGTTTGCTTCGGTTCTGCTTATTCTATCGGGGGTTTATGTTAATAATATGCATGGATTCTTTGGATTCCATGAAATTCCTGTGTGGTTAGGGTATGTTTTGACTGTGATACTCGTTTGTTTTGTGATAAATGCAATAAACTTAATTGATGGAGTTGATGGTTTGGCCTCTGGGTTGAGTAGCATTGCTCTTGCATCGTTAGGGTTTTGGTTTTGGGGGCAGAGTTTGTTTATATATGCAATGGTTGCCATTGCAATGCTAGGGGTAATCCTACCCTTTTTCATATTTAATGTATTTGGGCGTAAGTTTAAAATTTTCATGGGTGATACTGGTTCACTTCTAATAGGTTATCTTATTGCCTTCCTAAGTGCTAAGCTTTGCATGATATCGGTTTCGGGACGTGTGTTTGAGTTTAAGGGTGCGCCAATATTTATTTTTGCCATTCTATTTATCCCTCTTTTCGATGCTGCACGTGTATTTGTAGAGCGTATGCGGACTGGTAAATCGCCCTTTCACCCCGACAAAACGCACATTCACCATAAGTTTTTGGCATTAGGGTTTTCGCATCGTCAAACAATGGTGGCAATTCTTTCAATAGAGGTAGCCGTAATTGTGGTAAACATAATTCTAAGCCAATACTTCAGCGTTACCTGGATGTTCTTTGCAAATATCCTGTTGGGTTCACTGCTGATGTTTGTACTCCACCGAATTCAATCACAGATAGAAGATAACGAAGAGAACGAATCGCTTGTTGAGTTTGGTCAGATGAGTTGTGAAAAGATTGAGAAATAACCGTTGTCATTTTTTTGAGAAGTAAAACTTGTATTACGGTCAAGGATAGCGGCTATTCGATCTTTTAGGATGGCGCCTTTTTTTGAATAATGTTTCGTTAATCGTAGTGATTTCATTTACTGGTAAGTTTCGGTTGTTCGAAGCGGGTCTGCTAGCCTATATTTTATGTAAATTTGCCCGATAATTTACGGGTATGTCCTTTCAAATTTTTGATATCTTTTCCAAGTATAGTGAGGCTGCATTGTGTAGTAAGTTGGGTCCTGGTTATGTGGTAGAACCGTTAGCCATCGATCGCTACATTGGTGCGTTGGATGCTTCGAACCGAGGTTGTAAAGATATTTGCCTTAATATTCAGATTCCCATCTACCTGCCAGTTCCTAATGCGGTATCTTCTGCTGCTGCTTTTGCTAGCGATGCGCTGCTGGATAGCTATGTAGGCGCACTAACGCAGGAGTTGGAGTTGCTTTCGACCTATACCGACAGGAACCGTGAGGTTGTTCATCTGCACTTTGGTGGTGAATTTGCCAATGCTATTCCTTGTGAATATCTCGAAGGTATTTTGGACCTTGTTCATGCAGAATTCACGCTTAGTACCTGCTGTAAAATCTCCATCGATTGTAATCCTTCCCATTTAACCCTACGCCAGATCGACGATTTTAGGCGTTTGGGTATAAACGACATTCGCATTAATGTGGTCGACCTTCGATCTGACGTGCTCGATGCTATGGGGATTAGCTTGCGCCCTACTTCGCTAGCCGAGCAGCTGGCCTATATTCGTAAACGGGGGAGTATCGACGTTCGGGTTAGCCTCTGCTACGGACTGCCGCTTCAAACCGTCGAGAGTTTTGAGGAGACGGTAGCGCAGGTTGCTGCATTGGCACCTCAGGAGGTGTTGTTTTCTCCTTTGACTCTCGACGAGGTGGATCTACCTAAACAAAATCGGTACAACGAGTTTGGATTGCCCTCGTTTGAGGAGGCTGTGCACATGCAGCTCGTGTCGTATGCGCTTCTGCAGCACTTGGGCTATGTGCCAATTTCGGGTTCCCTCTTTGTACGTAGCGATCATCGGTTGGCAGAGGCATTTCGTAGTGGGACACTTCGAAATTCGATATTGGGCTACAGTACCGGTGTGCACCGAGGACAGGTATACGGAGTTGGTGCTGGAGCATCTACGCAGCTCGATA
>CAXYUU010000142.1:0-8029 GCA_964292015.1 uncultured Acetobacteroides sp. | reverse complement strand
GACTGGTGAGTGGGAGGATTGGATTTTGTTTATGCTTAAAGCGGTTGAGGTAACCTCGCTGCAAACCATAGAGAAAATTAGCCTTATTAGGCAGCTACTCGAGCAGACGGTGATAAGGGTGCAAGAGCATGCACCCAAGATTTACAAGAAGGAGCTGGTTGAGCTGCTTTTTGAACAACCCTACTCTAAGATTGATTTTGTGGTTAACCGCCTGCAGGTAGAACGAAAAGCTGCATCGAGATACCTAAAGGAACTAGAGGGGATTGGCATTTTGGAATCGGTAAAGGTTGGGCGAGAGACGTTGTATGTAAACAAGGGGTTGATAGCTATTTTAAGAGGGTAATGGGCTTGGGACTTCGGTTTTGCTCAGCTGCCCCGGTATGTTTTGATAACGAAGTTAGAGTCTGGGAAAAGAAGGCGAAGCCTACTGGAAAAAGTATGAGGAATGGATTCGTTTAATCTGGTGGACAGAATACTGATTAGGTGGATTGTCGCTGTTATTTTGGGTAATCAGGACTACTTTAAGAAAGATAAAAAAACGGGAATACCTAAAATGGGAGGAAAAGGAATATAGGGAAAGTAGAGAATACGAAAGATGTCTAAACCAAATGTTTCGATTTATACCGTTTAATTGCGGTTGAAAACCGCGACTTAGTAATTAGATGAAAACATAGTAAAGGGAAGATTCCGTTATAGGATCTTCCCTTTTACTTATTCAAGGGTTCTCATCAGGCTATAGCTGTACCGATGCTGAAAACGTTAACGTGCGATAGCTTGCAATACTTTTTACCTGTTCGATTTCGATTGATGGCGTTAGTACGATCAGATGGCCATATACAGGATATGATAACGCTAATGAGAGTTGCACCTGCTGCCTATTGGCGCTGAGTAGCTGCAACGTACCAATATAAGCCTGTTGGATACTGGTTAGGGTTGGTTGTAGCTCTTTCCACTTGGGATCGATGGTGTCGTAGTTGGCTGCGAATTTGTGGTTTTCAGCTGTAAACAGAGGGAGCGATGTATGTGATACTCGACGCAGCTGAGCGGAAAGCTGTGGCTCCAACCAAAATCTACCAATATGAAGTCGATCACAAATGGAGGCGCTTAAGCTTATGCCTTTATAAGATGCATTTTGGCTAGGGTAGCGGTAGCTAGTATGCCAATCGAAGCAGCCTCCCTGGATGGTAAAGACTCTATAGCGTGTAGATATTGCATTACCCAAGCTGGCAGTATAGGCAAGCGTAGCCTCGGAAGTGGAGTATCCATACTTCCGAGAACTTGACACTTTTACCTCGTTGTACAGGCTTGTACTTGAGTTTGCAGCTTGACGAATGTAGGTATTCTCCGTTCCCTTGCCATTAAGGAGATGCCACCGTGCTTGGAGATAGTGGTTGACACCCCACGCTTTGGTTTCGTAAAGTATACTAAAGTGTTTATTGGATAGATTGTATTCATAAGGTATAACCTGAGAGGACTGCTGATGCTCCTGTCTTGAATTAGCTAGCGAAGCTTCAGCTGTAATACACCCGGCTGAACCGGCATAACCAGCATTGGCCGATATCTCATACTCTCCTCCATCATAGCTGATGCCCTCGTTATCTACCGAACTCGATCGCAGATAGTCTATACGATCCATACCGAGCATCCGAATTAGCAGCACCTTGGTATTAGGTTTATATACGTTAATGGACACATTTTCGGCACGGCGACCTATAGCTGTGGCTATTCCAGTGCTCCAATTGCCTAATGTATACTGCAGTCCTATGGCGCTACGTATCCTATAAAAGCGGTTGCTTGGCCTAGGATCTACAGTACGGTAGGCTACACCTGCATGGTAGCCAAACGAACCACCTAGTATTAAATTGCGTAGTAGAGATACGGCAGTGCTGCCACCAAAGGCGTAACTCTCTATATGGTATTTACCTATAGAGGAGTCGGCCAGCTGGTATGGGTTTCCTTCGAGTAAGCTTATTGAGTTGCACCACTGATTTCCCCCTTTGGTTCCATTAAGGTAGGCAGCATAGCCCTTGCTGCTTACCTTTTCGCCTCGTGTACCACCGAGTACAGAGAGTAAGGTGTTCCGAATATCATTTCCCTCTTGCGGGATGTAGCGGCTACCTTTTTTGATGGATGTACTTTGTATTGATAGCTTTATACTGCTGCTATCGTCATCCAGCGCAACAATACAGGGAGTATAACGAAGCCGCTTGCCCAGCATCCCTTCGTGGTAGGCATCAATCTGACAGAAAGCGCTACCTGATAAAAGGGAGAGTATTAAGACAAAAAGTCCGAAATGATATCGTTTTACATGCATGGTACAGCCGAGCGTATTTGGTTTTGATTGAGAGCTACTTATTTTGACCAGGTGCAGGATTTTGATCTACACTAAAGTCAAATGCCGAGTTGTTGGTGTCGCGGAAAATTATGCGACCATCTACCTTTTTGTCGACCTTACGGCTAACGCACTTACCTTCTAACGCTTTGGTTGCATAAGTGTAGCTGGCATCGATACTGGCAGGAAGGGCTTTTACTCCAAACATGGATGGATAGGCTAGCTCAACAGCATCGATAATACGATCGGTTGGCACCCTGTAGGCATTCATTGTATTGGAACCTGACGCATTTTGCTTAGAAACCTTATTTTCGGCAAGAAACTTAGCCATATTAGTCTCCTGAAAGATGAGCAACCCGCTCATTCCTCTAGCGTGAAGGCCCCAAACAGAGAGAGAGTAGCTGAAGTTTTTAATTAAATTTGGTACTTCCGGCACGTCTACATCTAGCTTATGCTCGTCGTACCACTCCCAGTTGGCCTGCGAGAGATCAACACTGTTAGGTGCTTCCGTTTTGTGGTTAATGGCAATGTTGGCAATAACAATGCTCTTACCAGGTGCTATCTTGTAGGTAGTACCATTACCAGGAATGGTGTATATGGTGTGAACAGCAACACCATTTGAAACGACTTTTGCCCATTCGTCGACTTTCAAGCCAGTATTGTGAGCCATCTCGCAAATCGAAAGGCCATCGGCATAAAGCACCTTGTCGGAATTGTTGTAGATTTCGATATAATGGTCTTTCATGTATGCTTTTTTGAGAGGTGTTTGACACCCGGAGAAGTAGATTTCTTTGATGATAAACCCGCTGCTGGCAATACTAGGAGTAAGTGAAAGATTAAGATTCTGAGTGGCACCTAATACGATGTGGTTTTCCTGTAGTCCTCTGAATGTAACTTCCTGTGTGAACTCTTTTTTTTCGATTTCGGTTCCTATGGATGTGGTTACACTCTGTTTGGATTCTGCCGAAATCGTGTAGGTTCCTGATTCGACCGGTAATTCGGCACGGCCATTTTTAGTTATAACTGCGGTGTACACAGCATTGGTGCTGACATTTTTAAACTTTACTTCGATACCCTCCTGCTTAATATTAGGATAGTCGGCAGGAGTCGAAACACTAACCGAAATGGTTGTCATCGCAATAGTGTCGTCATCTTTGCTACATGAGGCAAAAATGGTAAGTGAAGCGAGAAGGGCAAATACAACTTTTTTCATTTTGAAAAGATTAATGGTTAGATGCAGCATTAAAAGATTGACTTTAGCTTGCATCGGGATTATGGTTTACATGTTAACTTTCATTTCAACGCCAAAGAATGGCATGCTTCGCGATTTAATTCGATACCCAGACCTATCGGTATATGCGGGCTTTCTCTCGGCAATGCGGTTTACGAGGAAAGAAATCTGCGAATTTCTCCATACCTCCTTGGTGATGCGTAGATTTACTTCGGTCATTAACGGCACGCGGTCTTCCATGAAGTAGAAATCGCTGTACTTGTTAACCAAGTAGCTCATATATGGATCTTTCTCCATTTCGGCTTTAAAGGAATGTACCTTACCATCGAGGTCGAGGTAGCTGTTGGGTAGTCCCGAGTTTTTTTGATAGCGTAGGGAGGTGAACCAGACGTTCTGCACCAAGCACGATACCACAAGCCGATAGCTGGGTATATGGGTTACAATTCGTATGTTGGTATTGAGCTGCTGATAAACTTTACCCTGTCCGTTAGGGAAAATGCCCATGTAGCGGTAGGGCTTGCCAGACACAACCATCGATGGCGATTTGTAGATGGGGAAATCGGAGCGGGTTTGCTGGTAGAAGTAGGCTCCATCTAGTATTACCTGGGTGCGGATCGCCTCAATTTTTCGAAATGAAAAGTTGTACTCTATTCCCCTCCGGGATGTATATACTCCGTTTACAGGGGTAGAATATCCAATAAACAGGGTGTCGGGTGTCCACTTAAAGCTGCTGATGGAAGGTTTACCCGCAGACTGTGGTGCCGTGTAGGAATCGCTGTTGTAACGTTGAAAGCTAGCGGGGACTATTTTAGAGGCAAAGTCGAAGCCATTTTTTTGCTCCTCACAAAAAAATGTTAGCGAACCATTCAGCAGCGAGCACTCCCATTCTATCCCCAACTCCAGCTTGTTGGCCTGTGCCGGCTTTAGCTTTGGGTTGGTTGCGTCGTTTACGATAGTCTTTATCCAAAGTAGCCGCTTATCCGGTTCTTGCGAGAAGTAGTTGAGCAGGGTGATGTCATCGTACGCTTTATCGGGAAAAAGGTGCAGCAATGTGGGGGTTTTGTAGGCCATTCCAACTCCCAATCTCCACGCCAGCAGGGAGCACCATTCGTTTTCCTTACTTGTATAAACGATATGCTTTAGGTTTATCCGGGGTTCTAGGTCAAACTTTCCCTCGTGGTGGGTATCACCTGCTGCGTAGTACGATGAGATTCGTAGTCCGGCCTGTACCTGAGCAACGGTTTTTCCCAGCTTTAGGGTAAATGCATCTTCGGTGTAGAATGCCCCTTTTTTCATCCATGGAAGCGAATGGTAAGCTCGTGAACGGCCAGCACCTAGCGTATTGGGGAATGGTGGACGCTGAACATCGAACACTTGGCCTCGACCAAGGTTAGACTCGCTGCGGATATCGAGACCTACCGAAAGCTTGTGACGCATGCCGAGCCGCATTATTGCATTAGAAAATGCGATGCTACTGCTTAGGCTTAGCGGTTTTCCATCGATAAGCAGCGTTGAGTAATACTCGTTGGGAAGGTAAATTCCCTCGTACTGGCCATCAATGCGGCTAAGCGCCAAGGGTTGTGGCCCTGTTAGCGATACTATTCGTTGCTCTATTCCTTTTTGATGCGAGTAGCTGCCTGCTACTCGGTAAGAGATCATCCACCCTCCTCGATTTTGGGAGGTAATCTTGCCACCTACATTCAGGCGAATGCCTTTCTCGGTTGAGGAGTACTCCTCATTTTGCTGAAACAGGTTGGGGTCTTTACGATTTACATCTGCTGCATAGAGTAGCCCCAACTTAGCATCGAAGCTATGCGAAATGGATGTGTTTTCAAGCTGCTTAGCCCAACCTAGCTGCGAGGAATAGCGGTTATACCCCTTGTAAGGCATACGTAAATCGCTGTACGAACGGGCATAGTCGAGGTCTACGTTTACTACGCCCATGTTGCGCCCTAGGGCAACTCCCTTTCCTGCACTTACCATTTTAACTTCCGGTTCGGATTTTAGGCGTACCGAAAGGGGTGTTTCTCCCGATTTGCTTTTTAGGATAACCAGTCCCGAAGTGAGGTCGCCGTATTGTGCCGAAGGAATACCGCGTATCACCTCCACCTCCTCAATTCGGTCGGTGGTTATGCTGCGCAAGTCTACACCACCTTGGGCGACGCTGGTGTAGCTGGGTCTTCCTTGTGCCGTATTGTTCACCTGCATGTTGGCATCGTTCCCCATTGGGGCTCCATCCATAACGATTGCAGTTCCTAAGGCGGTATTTCGGTCGGAGGTAACCTGTCGGAGGCTTAGCTGCTGGCTTTGGCTTAACGAACCATCGTGTGCGAGTACACCCGGGAGCAGCTGCATCACATCGGCTAGCGAGGAGGCCTGCAGGTGACTGATGGCGGTCTGTCCAATACGCGAGGAGCTCACCACACCTGTATTTCGTCGAGCGGTAACCACCACATCCTTGGTACGAAAATCGGCAGTAACCAGCGAGGCGTTAAGCACTACCAAGGAGTCGTCGATCCGAAGCGTACGCTCCTGTGGTTCGTACCCCAGCATTGAAAAGAGCAGGGTGACTTCGCCTGCATCTACGGATAAGCGGAAGCGTCCATCCCTACCGGTTATCGCTCCTCGTGTGGCGTCGCGCATTGAAACTATTGCATACTCCAAAGGTTTGGCGCTACGACGGTCGGTAACTTGCCCAACGATAGCGATCGATTTGGAGCTAGCATGGAGAGTCCCGAGAAGGAAAATGATCGCTAAGTAGGGTTTTAAAAATGACATGGCAAACATCCGTTAAAGAGGTTTGCAAATGTATTCTGACGCTTTGCGGGGGACAATCCCCTTATCTGGTGAAAATGGGAATACCGTATACCTACTAATGGGGATGGCATGGTATGGTGGGTGGAGATATCTTTACATCCAAATTCGAGACCCCGATGAAAATAACTAACGACGGACGGCTGCTAGACATGAAAATGTCGGATCTGATCCACCTTAACTATCACATTTTACTAGTACTACAGCGGCTAAATATTGGATTAGGATTTAAGGAGATGAGCGTTGCAGAGGTATGCCGTAACCATGGCGTGGCTCCCGAATTCTTCAGCATGCTGGTACGGCTACAGCTCGAAGAGCGTGTGGTGGTTGCCACACCAATTCGGCGCGACTACTTTAGTCACCTCCTCCTTTTCTTGAAAAACTCGCACGACTTCTTTATACGCGAAAAGCTACCCTACATCAACACCCTAATAGGCCGCTACTCCTCGGCAATGGAGCACGAGGCTCAAGGGCTGCTCGAAAATTTTTGGAGCGAGTACGCCAACGAGGTCAAAAGCCACATGGAGTATGAGGATAGTATCGTTTTCCCGTTAATTTACTCCATTTACGAGCAGGTCGAAGGCACCAGGGTTGACACCCAGCTCATCCATCAGTTTGAGGTAACCCATGAGGATATTGCCGAGGCGCTGTTCGATTTAAAGAATCTGCTGATTAAGTACTTTCCCAAAACACAGAATGAGGCGCTTCGAAATCATATTATCGTTGAGCTCTTCGAACTCGAAGCAGATCTTCAGAATCACCAGCAGGTGGAAAACCTAATACTGTTACCAATGGTTATGCAGTACTCCCTAGAGCTCCAAAAGGTATGATGCATACCATCGCAATATGCGACAGCTCCGAAATTATCCGTATGGGCGTTTATAAGGCCGTGTCGATGGGTATTAGCGTTGGGCGCTGCCACGAGATAGCTACCATCGAGCAGCTAGGTTCCCTTCTGACTAAAAATGATGTTAGCATTATCTTCAGCAACACGCTTTTCTACCACGAGTTGAAGTGCGAGGCTGCCAAGCACAGCATCACCAAGCGCTTTTATGTGGGCATTGTATCCAACTCCTTCGAGGAGGGGATGCTCAGCTTTTACGATGAGCTTATTTACCTCAACGATCCGATAGAAAAAATGGGAAAGAAGGTTCAGCAGCTGGTGGAGAAGAACCTGCCTGCAGCGCAAAAGCAGAACGCCGATCTCTCGGAGCGCGAGCGCGAGGTGCTGCACCTCATTGCCAAGGGCTACGCTCACAAAGAGATTTCGGATGCTTTATGCATCAGCACCCATACGGTGGTAACCCACCGAAAGAATATCGTTCAGAAGTTAGGGGTTAAATCGTCGTCGGGACTTACCGTTTACGCCATTCTGAATAAGCTGATTGAGCCGGAGGAGATGCAGCAGATGCTGCAGTAGCCCCCAGCTGGTCAACGCTTGGGGGTCGGATGCCGATGGTTGCCCCAAAAAGGTCGCAGCTTCGGGCAAAAAGGTGAACCCTTGGGCAAAAAAGGTCGGATTATCGCCTGTTTTTGCCGATGGTTGGGGGTCGAATGCCGATGGTTGACCCAAAAAGGTCGAAGCTTCGGGCAAAACGGGGAATCCTTGGGCAAAAAAGGTTGGATTATCGCCTGTTTTTGCCGATGGTTGG
>CAXYUU010000141.1:0-8075 GCA_964292015.1 uncultured Acetobacteroides sp. | reverse complement strand
CGCACGAGTCCAACAGGGGTATTCCCCTTTATATTGCCGGACTAACCGGCTTGCTTACCTCACTTATTGGGGTGTACCTCTCCAGCAACCTTATTGTGCTGTGGGTATTTATGGAGGCATCCACGCTTACCGTGTCGGTGCTTATCTACCATCACCGTAGTGCGCACGCGCTAGAGGCCACCTGGAAGTACGTTTTTGTCAGCTCCATTGGTATTGCGCTGGCGTATATGGGTATTCTCTTCTTGGGAGCCATTGTTTCGCCAACATCCGAAGATATTTCGCTTTCGTTTCGTAGTCTCGAGGTGCTGGCGGTAAACGCCAACCCAGCCTACCTGCGAATCGCGTTCCTTTTTGCGCTGGTTGGGTTTAGCACCAAGATGGAGCTCTTCCCCATGCACACGGTTGGCATCGATGCCAACACCATTGCACCGCCCCCAATATCGGCGGTGATATCTACCCTAATGGTAAATAGCGGTTTTGTGGCCATTTACCGTCTGCTAAATATCCTCGATGGAACAGTTGTAGGGCAGTGGGCTTCGAACGTGCTTATTCTTGCGGGTATTCTTTCGGTTGTAATTGCGGCAACCTACCTGCTTAAGTCTAATAACCTCAAGCGCCTCTTGGCTTACTCCACCGTCGAAAACATGGGGCTGGTTGCCATTGCGCTGGGCATAGGTGGCGTGGCGCGTTATGCCGCATTTATTCACATCATTGTGCACACCTTTCTGAAATCGACCATGTTCTTTCAGGTTCGTCAGGTACATACCATATTTGGAACCTACGAAATATCGAAAATGGGCGGCTACATCAAGCACTACTCGGCAGGAGCGATGGTGCTGCTGCTTGGCACCATTGGTATTGTTGCATTTCCCCCATCGGGACTATTCGTTTCGGAGCTGCCCATCTTTAAAACGATGCTTGCAGAGCAACGATGGGGTCTTTTTGTTGTTCTAGTGCTGGTTCTCCTCTTCTGCATATACGCCATCGTGCAAAAACTGCTTACGATACTTTACGCAAAGGAATCGGTAAAGCTTGCAGGTGGAAAACCATCGATATACCTCACCGCCATTCAGCTTATGCTTATTGGATTGGCGTTCGCCATCTTCTTTTTTAGGGATGGTTTTGTGATGAACCTTATTAACGAAGCAATAAAGTAGGCTATGAACCAGTATCATCAGTACGTTAGGGTTAAAGGCAATCCGGTTGCCGTAGAGCTTGCCGCTATTCCAGTGCTGGAGTACGACGCATTCTTTGCGCAAACGGCTCACATCTTTAAGAATCCCGATTGTCGCTGTATTAGCTACTTTGCCAGGCCTCAGGGCGAGGTTCTTACCTGCTACATCTGCCTTGCCGATAGCTTTGCCGATGTTATTGTGTACGCTCACGCCTGCAAGGTGGGGGCAACGCTACTTTCATTGACAATGCAAATTCCTGCACTGCACATTTACGAGCGCGAGATTGCCGAAAGTTTCGGTGTCCTATTCGATGGGCATCCCTGGCTAAAGCCAGTTCGCTATCCTCACAACCGTCCGAATGGTGGAGGAATGGATTCCTACCCTTTTTACAGGATAGAGGGCACCGAGCTGCACGAGGTGGGCGTAGGCCCTATTCATGCCGGGGTTATTGAGCCCGGGCACTTCCGCTTTACCTGTAATGGCGAATCGGTACTGCATCTCGAAATCCAGCTTGGCTACCAGCACCGGGGTGTTGAGGCGTTGCTGTCCGACGGCTCGTCGATTCTTCGAAAAGTTATTATATCCGAGAATATAGCAGGCGATAGCGCCGTGTCGCATGCGCTTGCCTTTACGCTAGCAGCCGAAGCGCTGGCTGGTGTTGAGGTTGATGAGCGACTTGCACAGGAGCGCGTTATTGCTCAGGAGATGGAGCGTATTGCCGTTCACATTGGCGATACCGCAGCACTCTGTGGCGATGTTGCCTACCAGCTAGGCTTGGTGGTTTGCGAGGCATTGCGCACCGTAATGATTAACACCACCCAGTACTGGTGCGGAAACCGCTTAGCAAAAGGGCTAGTTCGCCCTGCCGGAACACGCTATCCGCTTACCGAAAGTGTTCGCACCGAAATGGTAAAGAACCTTACCAAGGTAAAGCACGAGTACCTGCAGTTTACCGAACGTTTCTTCTTGCTGCCATCCGTTCTCTCGCGATTTGAGGGGATTGGAGAGGTTACCAACGAGCAGGTTCACGGCATTGGAGCCGTAGGAATGGCTGCCCGATCGAGCAGCTTGAACCGCGATGTGCGCCGAAGCAACCCTTACCTTGCCTATAAAACGCTGGAGCACGAACCTCGACTTCAGGATGATGGCGATGTGATGGCTCGCGCTGTTTTACGTTCCGAGGAGTTAGATCAGTCTATCACCAGGGTTTTGGATATGCTCGATAAGCTCGACTACCAGGCCAAATCGTCGGTTCCCAACGTTAACCTAGCGTTTGCGCCCGACTCTTTTGCCCTTTCACTGGTCGAAGGATGGCGTGGCGAGATTTGCCACGTGGCCATCACCAACCAGCAAGGCGATATGGTGCACTACAAGGTAACCGATCCCTCGTTTCATAACTGGTTTGCCCTTGCACTGGCCGTTCGCGATCAGGAGATTTCCGATTTTCCGATCTGCAACAAGAGCTTCAACCTCTCGTACTGCGGAAATGATCTTTAAAACGGATTTTGAACACTGATTTTACTGATTGAACGGATCTACACTGATTGAATTTCAACATAAAGAAACTCTGTGTTGAAAAAAAAATGGCAGCCGTCATTAAGTTGTTCTGACTAATGTCTAATATCTAACGTCTCACGTCTAAAATCTCTTTAGAATGCTCGACGAGTTTAAAATACTACGCGACCACGGAATACAGTACGTAAAAGACCTACGTGGTGCAACGCTTACCCCGCTATTTAGGGGGCGACCCGTAATTAACCCCGACGTTCCACCTGCCGATGTGGTTGCGCTGGTATCCATGTGCCCTACAAAGGCGATTGGTGCAGAACCGCTTTCCATCGATTTGGGCCGATGCGTCTTTTGTCGCGAGTGCGAGTTTGCCTATCCCCATGCCGTACAGTTTACCAACGATTTTAAGCTAGCCACCAACCGTAGGCAAGACCTTATTGTAAGGGCAGGAGAGGACAGACCTATTACTTTGGACACTACCTTCATTCGTCCGGTGATCCGTCAAATGCTTCGCCAGTCGCTTAAGCTGCGCCAGGTGTCGGCTGGGGGCGATAACTCGTGCGAGATGGAGCTTAACGCTGCAGGAAACGTCAACTTCGATATGGGCCGATTCGGTATCGAGTTTGTTGCCTCGCCACGACATGCCGATGGGGTGGTAGTTACCGGATCCATAACGGAGAACATGGCCCAAGCCCTACAGGTGTGCTACGATGCCATCCCCGAACCCAAGGTGGTTATCCTTGTTGGTTCCGATGCTAATAGCGGCGGCCTTTTTGCCGATAGTCCAGCATTAAACCGTTCGTTTATCGGCAACCATCACGTCGATCTCTACGTTCCGGGCAATCCCGCGCATCCGCTCACCTTTATCAACGGGCTGATGGATATGCTGGGGGTTGAGGATAGGTAGGTTGTATTTAGAACATCCAATGAAGACGGTGTATAACCAAAAACGACAGGGTTAAAGCCTAGTCGTTTTTGGTTTAATATAACATGCAATGTTAGCTAGTCGTTAGCATTGTCAATTCTTCCTTTTTTTATCTTTTGCTCAATCTTCTCTATTTCATTCAGGTCGTTTTGATCGGCACTTAATGCCTCATAAGCCTTCCGTTTTTGGTCGAATTGCTCGTAAATGTTTTTTATATGGCTTTCCATTTGGGCGTTTGATACCATTCCGCTTCCTTGTAAAATTATCTTGTTCTGAAAATTCAATAAACGGTCAACGTTTTCTTTCCAAAACGACATGGTTAGGTCTTTTCGTTCTTTTACCGTAAGTTCGGCAGTTTCGAGGAAAATAACTACAAGACGGTTTAAGGTATCAATTTCATCTTCGGTAAGGTAGTTCTTGGCTGTGATAATATCCTGTTTGCGAACAATTATCCCTTTCCACGAAGTTAAGCCCATGTTTTCTTTTTGTGCATCGGCTCGGTCTATAATCAATTCTGCTGCGGTTTTACCCGTAACGGCAAACAATAATTTATTTTGGGTTTCGGCAAAAAACATTTGAGTAGCTTTGTCGGTTGCATCGTAATCGCTACTAAGGGCAAACAAATCTCGTACTTTTTGATAAAAGCGTTTTTCGGATGCGCGAATATCCCGAATGCGACTGAGTAATTCATCAAAATAGTCGGGACGGCCATCGGGGTTTTTCAACCGCTCATCGTCCATTATAAAGCCCTTGCGCAAAAACTCGGTAAGGTTACGGTTTGCCCATTGCCGAAATTGCGTACCACGTACCCCACGTACCCGAAAACCAATAGCCATAATCATTTCGAGGGAGTAAAATGCTACGTTATAGCTTTTGCCATCGGCGGCAGTTGTAAAGTATTTCTTTACAACTGAATCTGCATTTAATTCGCTCTCTTTTAGTATGCTCGATACATGTTGTCCGATGTTTTGCTTCGAGGTGGCAAAAAGTTCGGCTATTTGAATTTGGTTAAGCCATACGCTGCCATCTATGGCATACAGGGCAATAGAGCTTTTGCCATCGGGGGTGTTGTATATGATTAAGTCGCTCATAATTATTGAAAATTCTCAGGTTCTTCAACGATAGTATTAATGCCTATTATCATGTTGTAATGTTTAATATGACTGGTTTTAGCAAAGATTGGTTTAAAAACTTTCAGATAACCTCCGCAAAGTGTATCATCCTCGCTACGCTTAGGTCATCGCAACCTCTGGTCGCATTCATTGCCGAAATATATCTATTATCGGCAAGTATTCCAATGCGAGTAAATAAAGTTAAGCCATATTCGACAATCTGGTAACCTGTAGGCGTCACATGTGTTAATACAGCCAAAGGCCGTGGTTTCCAGAGCGTAGTAAGGTAGCTACGCTCTGAGGTGTATCTCTTTTTATTTCATTTAGTAGTTTAGTAGTGATCTAATATCGACTAATTGATCGTTTACTTTTATTTGATTGGCTGATGTTTCTAAAAATTCAATAGTTGCATTTTCATCTTTAAACAATATTCTAATATACTCTTTAATATTATGTTTCAATTCATATGGTATATTTGTGTTTAATGAAGAATATACCCTGAGAGATTCCATTCCAATTGTTTTCTTAATAGCTAAGCCTACCCAATGAATATGCTCTATTAGAATATCCCAATCAATTTCCTCAAAAACAAATTTTTCGTTCGTTTTTATTTGTTCGATTATTGAGTGATATCTATTGGTGAATCTGTATTCATTTCTAATGTTTAAATAACTAGATAAAAAATAGTATATTCCATCCATTGTATTAATTGTTCCCCAATAAAAATGGGAATGTTTAATCTGATTAGGTCTAAATAACTCATATATTCTTGCAAACCGATCCATGATAATAATGATTTTATAATCAGGAATAGATTCTTTATTCTCTTTTAGTCGTTTTATCGTTGTGCCAAAATCATCGATACTGCAATATTCTTGACTCGAATTAAATTTGAAGACAGGACTCTATAATATTCTCTGAATGTCAGGTTTTGATGCAAAAGTCTTTTCTTTCATGTGGTTTTTTAATAAGTGTAAAAGTGTATTTTAAATTACTTTATTTCGTATTTGTAGAAACTGAAACCTTCATCAATAAAAATGATTTGTACAGATCATTCATGGGAATGAGTACGTATGAATTTTTACTATTATAACGTCTGTCATTTTTTTAAACCCATACTCGTTGTTAACCTGTGTGAGTTTTTGCTTTTGTGGGTGTTGTCGTTTTAAATATGGTCTGGTTTAGTTTTACTCTATAACTTCGTTTAATTTCCGAACTAGATTCGATTAATTTCAGTTTATTGCCGTTTAACTTCGTTTTAGATACAACTGAAAATTTTGCAAAGCCATATTTAAAATATCGACGCCTGCGTTGCCGAGGTGAATTTTTCGAGGAATATCATCCCCTTGCTGGAGTTGCCCTTTAGGTTTAGGCGGGGGCTCCACACTGCAATGCTGTACTTGTTGGGTAGAATGGCGACAATACCGCCGCCAACGCCACTTTTTCCGGGTAGTCCCACTTTAAACGAGAACTCGCCCGCCTCGTCGTAAAATCCGCATAGCTGCATGATGGCGTTAATACGTTTCGACTTGCTGACGCTTATCACCGTTTCGTGGGTGTAGGGGCAGGTGCCGTAGGCGGCTAGGAAAAGGAAGGTACGCGATAGCTCCTTGCAGGTCATCTCTATGGAGCAGAGGTTAAAGTAGAAGTCCATCACCACGTCGATATCGTTTTTGATGTTGCCAAACGACTTCATCAGGTTGATAAGGGCGGCGTTGCGGTAGCCCATCGACTTTTCGGAGTTGGCAATACGGGCGCAGTAGTCGATGGTGGGGTTATCCGACACATCTCTAACGAACTTAATGAAATCGGCCTTGGGGTTGTTCAGGTGGCTTACCAGAATGTCGGAAATTACCAGCGCTCCTGCGTTTATTAGCGGGTTACGCGGAATGCCTAGGTCGTACTCGAGCTGTACCAGCGAGTTAAACGGCGTCCCCGAAGGCTCGACACCAACCCGCGCCCATAAGTTTTCGTCTTCGAGCTGGTAGGCCATCACCAGCGATAGCACCTTGGCAATACTTTGAACCGAAAACTTCTCGTCCGAATCGCCAAAGCTGTAGTGCTGGTTGTCGATGGTGGTAAGATGTACGCCAAACTTGTTCGGATCGACATGGCTTAGCTCCGGAATGTACGACGCTACCGTGCCGGTGTTCTCCATACCTGCGAGTTCTGCATCTATGTCGGAAAAAATTCGTTGGTAGTCCATATTCTCGGTCAAAGTTAGGTTGCCATTACTGTCTATACGCATGCTATTTCTCCGTTTTCCTGTACTTAATTGTTGGGGTGCGAAGATAGCCATAATTGCCGTTGGCGATTGGCTGTTGGGGACAATATTTTTGAAGAGTAAGGAGATTGCAAATGGATGCTGGTGTAGTTATAATCCAACAGTAGCTACTGTTCCGAATTGTATTTAACCACAAAGGGTCACGAAGGCTTTCACTAGGTAACACAACGGATGATGTTACTCTACTTTGTGAGTTGTTGAGCCTACTTTGAGGTCTTTTGCGGTTTAAGCTATCCGTATTAATTAAGCTGAATTGAATTGTAATCCAACAATGACAGCCACACCGATGGAATTTGGAGGATTATTTGTCTACGAAGGTTGAATACTCGAAAAAAAACGAAACCCCATACCTGCCAGAGACCGATAAGGGGTTGTCGTTCATATATTAGGCAGAATTAAATTCCAATAATGTTACATTCCTCCTTATTGAGGGCTAGTTTTGCTAGCTGACGTAATTCGGAATACCAGTTTTGCAGATTGGTGAAGGCGTCGTTACGCTCGCTTGTTGCTATACGGGCTTCTCCAGTCTCCTTTAGCTGAATTCGATTGGCTACTATAGCATCTTCCACGAGTTTTTTTCCTGCGGTAAGGTCTGCAGGTGTGATATTATACTTTGCCAAACGATCCTGTATGGGTTGTATCAAAAGAGCATTGCTGTAGAAGTCGATTCTACGTTGAGCCCAGGTGTCAAAAGATCCGCTTTCAAGAGTAGTAATACCTAGCTGCTCCATTAATCCCTTTTCTTTAATGGCAATTTTGGTTACCTTATGGATTACCTTAAAGCGTACGTCGGCTAAATCGAATAGCTCGTTACAGTTGGCTGTAGCACTATGCTGTGCACCCACTTCTCGCTTCTGTTTTTGCGATTTATCGGTGGCAATAGCTAGTAAGCTTTTACCTGTTGTCAACATTGCGGTTGTAAAACCAAATTCTTCTAGCTTAGCTGCAAGTTCGGGATTCAACTCTAAGTTCCCAATTGTGTTTCCTACGATCTGTAGGCTTGCATCTTTTGATTTGTAGTCTTTCATACAAGTTTTTTTTAGAGTGTATGGGGGTTTATTGTATTATAA
>CAXYUU010000140.1:0-8078 GCA_964292015.1 uncultured Acetobacteroides sp. | reverse complement strand
GTAGGGATGATACTCTATCATATCGCACCCAGCTAGCAGAAACACCCAACAAGCCACTACGAACAACCTTAACTTTTTATTTATTATCATACTGTGCTGCTTATCTTAAACCAACCAATCGACTATTTCGATTCTCAAACGAAGTAAGCACCTCTTACAGTGTTGGCGGTTTAATGAATCGTAATAAGTATTTCCATAAGGCTATTAACCTACACAAAACAGGTAAGCAAGTCTACATCAGCACAAAAGATTCACTATTAATGGTGAAAAGTAAAGAAAAGGGAGAGAGGTTTGCACCAGTAGCATATGTACTAACGCAAAGAAATAAATAGACGAGTATGTAAATCAATTAAGCTAATTTATACAAATCAAATAATAGTACTATATTTGAATATTGTACCATTTAAGTCAATAATTAACTGTTTCAGGGGCTTCTGCAGTGATGCAAAAGCCTCTATTTTTTTGGGGTATATGCCAAAAAGTAAGGGACTTCTCACGAAGTCCCTTACTCAACAAACTACTACAAACAAATCTATTATGAATTAGCGTCATTCAATGTTACCATTAAACTAAACTTGTATTCTCAAATTAAACTTCCGAAAGATTCCAAGGTGCCTTAACACCGGTTCGAGTATATACCTTACGAACTTGCATCTTTCCATTAACATTAAGCTGTACTATTGCTACCAAAGTTCCACCTACAAGCTGAATATCTACATTACGTACTATCACCAAGTTTTCGTGGGTTGGATCGTAAGCTTGAAACGTATTCAAATTCTCATCCTGATAAACAATGCGTACCGGTAACGAATTTCCCTCCTCGTTAGAAGTCATAAGCGTTTTTACATCGTCGCTAAGAAGCGTTTGACGTACCAGCTGACCATCTAGTATGCTACTACTAGCATTTGCCGAATAAGCTACCAACATTACTGAAGCAGCGACTAACAAAACAATTCGTCTCATAATAATTGGATAATCGTTGATTTTTCTTGCGACAACTTTTCGTGCAATTCAAAATTTATTTTCAGCCCTTAACAACCCATCGTTTTGATAACATTATGTAATGTTTTACGATGCTTTTGGTTTTACATTGCAATGCAAAGAAACGGTTTTAACTTCAATCTAAAACACGACTAAATTCAGATTAATATTCTTTATGATAGAAACTTAGCCCACTCATCTTCAAAAGCAAAGTTAAAAGCCCGCCGTAACACATTTTATTTCAACGCCTTAATTTAGTCACAATCTATTACCCAAAACAGACATACTCCAACGAACCTGTAACCATCATTAACAGAATATTTAGGCTCAAACACGACAATCACGATGTCCCTAGCGCATTTCGAGGGTACACCCAATATTGCCCAAAACAGAGGATGATTCGGCATAGCGCACACCAAGTATTAACCATGCTTTCGATCAACTTCCCACAGCAAGCTAGCCGAAACAAATGCGTTTCCAATACGCCATTTCCGACTGCTATAAGCACGTATAATCTGCTTGAAAATCAGCTCGACAAAATGCCTTCGCTACCAAGCCAAACTCGAACATAAGACGAACCGATAAATAAAATGTTACTACTCAAGGGAGGTTAATTTTGAAGAAAGTCTACAGCAATACAAAACCTCCTTAAAAGGAATAGTCCCCCCTACCCTACCTAAAGGCTCAACATGCTGCCACAAAACCCATTGCGTGCACCATCCCTCCCCAATAGCGCCAACACGTTTAAAGCGATAGAAATAGGCAACCTTACCAGCAAGCAGTTTAACGACTCGTCCTCCCCCCCTATGGTGCAGTACAGTCCGAATTTAGCAAGGAGTAATCCACCAACCTTAAAGAGCAAATAACGAATTGAGACAGTAAAGTGGTCGCTGTTCTTAAAAAGTGAAAGAAAGAATGAAGTCACCCCTAAACAGGCGCCCAATAAAACCGACTTCATGGGTCACCTTGCGGAGGTACAGAATAGTAACTACCCCTCTAAAACTGCTCCGCATCCCCAACATTTCATCATCCTCAAAAAGAGGGCATATCTCCACCGCATAATGTAAAATATCCCCCTCAACCATTATGTAATCAGCTGTATAATTCACTATATTGGGAAAATTGTTTTTAACCAGTAACAGTTCTTGCTTATGAAATTCATCAAACCTCTTGACCTCCTGCTGAAGGAGTCGCAAGAAACCGGCGAACATGCCCTAAAACGAACCCTAGGCAGCATTAACCTTGTTGCGCTGGGTATAGGTGCCATTATTGGAGCGGGTTTATTCTCTTTAACCGGCATTGCGGCCGCCGAGAACGCAGGTGCCGCCGTAACCCTCTCGTTTGTTATTGCTGCCGTGGGATGTGCCTTTGCCGGACTATGCTATGCCGAGTTCGCATCGATGATTCCCATTGCAGGTAGCGCATATACCTACTCATACGCTACCATGGGCGAGCTTACTGCGTGGGTAATTGGCTGGGACTTGGTACTAGAATACGCACTGGGAGCAGCACCCGTTTCGGTTAGCTGGGCGTCGTACCTTGCTAAGTTTCTTGGCAACATGGGCCTACAAATGCCCTACCAGCTTTGCCATGCGCCCATCGACTCGATGGTAATGGCCGACGGAACGGTTGTCTCCGGAATTATCAACCGTCCCGCCATCTTTATTGTTTTTGCTCTTTCGCTTCTCCTTATTAAGGGAACAAAGGAGTCGGCCTTTATGAACGATTTCCTTGTGGCCTTAAAGGTAACGGTTGTGCTAGTATTCATTGCCGTAGGATGGAGCTACATCAACCATCAAAACTACATCCCCTACATCCCTAAAAATACCGGAGAGTGGGGCCACTATGGCTGGTCGGGCGTGCTACGTGGGGCTGCAGTGGTATTCTTTGCCTATATAGGCTTCGATGCCGTATCCACCGCCGCACAGGAGAGTAAAAACCCCAAGAGGGATATGCCTATCGGCATCCTAGGATCGCTGGTAATAAGCACTATCCTCTACATAGCTTTCTCCTACGTTATGACGGGGATGGCCAACTACACGCTGTTTAAGGGAAGCGCCGCTCCGGTTGCTGTTGCCATTTCCAACACCCCTTACGGATGGCTCCAACAGGTAATCATCTTGGCTATTCTGGCGGGATATACCTCGGTAATTCTGGTGATGCTTCTTGGGCAGTCGCGTATCTTCTACTCCATGTCCAAGGATGGCCTTATCCCAAAGGTATTCTCGGCAGTGCACACCAAATTCCACACCCCCTACAAGAATAACCTCTTTTTTGCCGTATTCACCAGCCTACTTGCCGGATTTTTCAACATATCCGAGCTCGGACACATGGTAAGTATCGGAACGTTGTTTGCCTTTGTACTGGTAGCTATTGGCGTTATAGTAATGCGTAAGAAGATGCCCGATGCTCCTCGTCATTTTAAGACTCCTCTGGTTCCACTTGTTCCGATACTGGGTATTCTTGTATGCGTAAGCATGATGCTATCGCTACCTATAATAACCTGGATCCGACTATTTGTTTGGATGGGAATAGGATTCCTTATTTACTTCACCTACAGCGTAAAGCATTCAAAGGTCCGAAAGGCCGAGAAGGAGAAAAAAGAGTAAGGATTACCAATAATCAAGGCTGCCTGTTGTTGGGCAGCCTTACTTCTTTTCTACAACGCGATGCACCTGTACCGTAGAGCCGATTATCTGGCAGTTTGCCCCGCCCCGCCCTATAACTTTCGAAGAATCTCCAGTAATAGCACATCAGCAGCATGTAGGGCGACTTTACCTCCTACTGTTACCCCTAATTTACCTCAGCATGTAGGTTTGCACCCTATTTTATTGTGGAGTAACCTCCGTATCGCTTCCCTTAGTACAAACAGCAATCCCCCTCAACCTACTGTTATTTGGCACATGCTCCCGAAGATATCCCTACAACCCGTCCACCACCTTTTGTAGCTTGGTAGCGATATCGGCAGCAAGGGTTTCGAGCGCCGGATTCTCAACCGCTCGCATGGTTACCAGCGGATTGATGGTGGCAACCTGGGTGGTACCATCCTCCTTATCGATAACTACCACGTTGCAGGGCAGCAGTAGCCCGATAAGCTCCTCCAGATTTACCGCCTGATAGGCGTAAGCAGGTATGCAGGCACCCAAAATGGTGTAATGCTTAAACTCCTTACCAAGGACGTCGGCAAATTTTTTATCCAGCTCTATCTGCGACACGATACCAAAGCCTTCAGCCTTTAGCGCGTCGATGGTAAGCCCTAACGCCTTGTCGAATGGCGCATTTACGATGGTTCTAAACGAGTAATCCATGGCTCTAACGGTATTGGGTTAAGATATCTACCAGCATATGCTTGGGCTGCATGCCCGATTGACGCCACTGCGCCTTTCCATTCTTAAAGACAACAAGTGTGGGCACCCCTCTAATTTGATACTGAGCAGCAACCTGAGGATTCTTGTCCACATCAATCTTTACAATGCGAACCGTATCGCCCAATTCGGCAGCCACCTCCTTTAGGATAGGCGCCTGCTGCTTGCATGGCCCACACCACTCGGCAAAAAAATCGACCAGCACGGGTCTATCCGACTGGATGATATCATTAAAATTCTCCTTCATCATCTTCTCCTTTACGTTTTTAATGCTATAATGCCTCTAAAACAAATGTCACCTATTAACAACCTACCATCCCCCTATATAAAGGCTTTAAGACTCCCTACAAATCGACTCATACATAAGTTTTTTCAAGAAACCCTTCGCCGCTATTCGACAGCCCATCACCTTTCGCGTAACATTCTCTAAAAAATGACGCTACACCTGCAGCATACCACGCTTAGCTGCCCGTTTGACGTTAACATACGCAGCAGCAGACAGGGCCGCTATGGTTCCATCGCTCACAGCGGTGGTTACCTGGCGGTAGCGCTTGGCAATGGAGTCGCCAGCCCCAAACACGCCCGCCACCGACGTATTCATATCTGCATCAACCACCATCTCCCCCCGATTGTTTAAATCAACTATACCTTCGAGGAATTCGGTGTTGGGCCTATACCCAATAAATACGAAGACACCCTCGGTGGCAAACCGTTCAAGACTACCTGTAATCAGGTTTTGTATAGTAACACCCCTAATTTTCTCGTCGCCGTAGTAGTCGGCCAGGGTCGAGCTCATGATAAAGCGAATCTTCGGATTGGCCCTTGCCTCCTCTACCGCATGTTCGAAGGCCTGAAAGGCATCGAACTGGTGAACGATGGTAACCCGAGTGGCATAACGGGTAAGCGACACCGCCTCTTCGAGTGCCGAGTTGCCACCACCCACCACCACAATCTCCTTACCGGTAAAGAAGTCTCCATCGCACGTGGCACAGTACGAAATTCCCCGTCCCTTAAACTCCTCTTCGCCCGGTATCCCAAGCGTGCGCGAGCGCCCCCCAGGCGAAAGGATTACGGCATCGGCCGTGATGGCTCTCCCGTTATCCAAAACTAGGTGCTTCACCTCCTCATTCAGCTCTAGCGAGGTAATCCGAACGTTCGAAAGAATGTCGCAACCAAAAGCCTTTGCCTGCTTGCGCATGATGCCCGATAGCTGGTAGCCGGTGATGCTCTCCACCCCCGGATAGTTGGCAATCTCGTGGGTAAGCACCAGCTGCCCGCCCACCGTACCCTCGCTAACCACGAGCGTACGTAACCGTGCCCGCGATAGGTAGATGCCTGCGGTTAATCCCGCCGGCCCTGCACCTATCACTACCACATCGTAATGGTTGCTACTCGACATCTTTTGTCTCCTTTACCATACCAAACTCGGCATCCAGAATACCACGAACCATACCCATACTCTGTATGCTGGTGGTTGCCTTCACTATTTCCCCATTCTTGTAGTACACCACGTAGGGCAGCCCCATAAAACCGCTGCACTCGGGCGCATTACGAATGATGGCCGACTCGGGATTATCAAACTCCATATCAAAAAACTTAACCTGAGGGTACTCCTGCTCGAGCTCCTCCATAATTCCGTATACCGGAATGCACATCGGGCCCATTCGCCCACAGCATACCATTACATTCTCGTGTTCGGCGGTAATCGCAACCAGCTCGTCGGCGGTGTTGATGTGTTTTAAGTTGGTGTACAACATTGGTTATCCTGTTTTACTTTTACTACTAATTTTAGTCAGATTTTCCCACCCTCCCCACAGGAGCATCGGAATAGCACAAAGGTATGGGAGCACCGGGCGGCAACCAACAAAAAGGGGCTTGCCCACACCTCAATTCGAGCTGATGTTTAGCAGCTTTTTTGTTGATTAAATCCTACCTTTACCATCAGTAGTACCGTCATAAACCATAATTAGGGATGAAAACCATTCTCGAACACGACAGCGAATTCGTTTGCAACATACAGGCTCCATGCTTCCAAAAGCTTAGTCCCGATGAAATGGAGCTAATACGTAGTAGTAAAACCCAGGTACAGTTTCGTAAGGGCGAGAACCTCACTAAGCAGGGCGCGTTTGCCTCGTACGTGCTATTTGTGGTAAGCGGTATTGCCAAGCAGTACCTCGAAGGCGATGGCGTTAAGAACTACAACCTCCGCATGGTGGTACCCGGCGAGTTTGTCGGGCTATCGTCGGTATTTACCAAAAACACCTACAGCTACTCCGCCGTTGCCCTTACCGATGTGCAAGCTTTTTTGGTGGAGAACAGTAGCTTGCTTAAGGTATCCCAAAAAAATGGCGAGTTTGCCGTAAGCATGATACGAAGGTACAGCGAGCAGAACAACATGCTGTTCGACACCATCCGCACCCTGATGTACAAGCAGATGAACGGTCGTATGGCCGAAACGCTACTCTACATTCATAGCATTAAGGTAGACGATATCGATATTTTTGCCCAGCTTAGCCGCAAAGACATTGCCGACTTTGCCGGCATATCCACCGAAAATGCGGTTAAGATCCTCAAGTCGTTCGAAAAGGATGGGCTACTGGCCCTCGATGACAAGCATATCACCCTGCTAAAGAAGGATGCACTCGAAGAGATCTCTAAACGGGGCTAGGGAGTTAAACCTACTCCCAACAACCTGGCTTAGTAACATTGTATTCCTACCCTACTGCCGCAAATAACAGGTAAAACAACCAAGCTTACGACACAGCGGCCAATTTTTCGATAACAGCTCGCATCTTAGCCCAAAAATAGGGCCTCGCAACCGAAACAAAACGAAAGCAACATCACCATAACGAAGCTAAATAAGTATACAATCGTGCAAATCGAAGCTCACTATTTTGCAACACTTCGAAACATTTTTCCAAACCACCCAAATTATCACACTGTTTAAGCTAAATCGCTTTCGTTTCTTATTTAAACGATCTCTAAATAGGCGGTAATTCTGAATATACCGCATATCTTTTTGAATATACCCAAAGTAATTTTCACTTTACCCCATAATTATTTCAATATCCTCAATAATGTTGCTTTCAGATTGAAAGTATTTGGTTTCAGATTGTATCTTTTTATTTTCAGACACACTTTCTTTGGTTTCAGATTGTTTTTTCGAACTTTCAGATTGTTTTTTCGACCTGTTAGATTGACACTCTAGAGTAAAAGCCTCATGCTCATTGTCAATTTCCTCTAAGTAAATAGTAAAAGCCTCATGCTCGTTTTCAATTTCCTCTAAGTAATTTTCAAAAGCCTCGTACTCGTTATTGATTTCCTCGTAGTAATTTACAAAAGCCTCATGCTCATTATCGATTTCCTCACAGTAAGTAGTAAAAGCCTCGTAGTAATTTTCACTTCCCTTCAATTTATCAGCTCACTCCCCACACACGCAAGCTCAAAACTCAATGTAGCAACTCCCAAACCTAATATCACGAAACCTTAAACCAGCATCGTATATTCAATACCATTTTTATCCCGCATCTATCACCAATTCTCATAAACCGCCACACCCATCTACCCAATTTACACAAAATAATTACCCCATCCCTATTCATTACCGTCCCATTCATGGGGCGGCAAACTCAACAGCCCAACAATCTCCCGCAGATTTCGCAGATTATCGCAAACCGCCACGCCCATCTACCCAATCTGCACGAAATAATTATCCCCATCCCTATTCATTGC
>CAXYUU010000139.1:0-8102 GCA_964292015.1 uncultured Acetobacteroides sp. | reverse complement strand
GTTCAGAGCATCTGCCTTACAAGCAGAGGGACACAGGTTCGAATCCTGTAGCTCCCACAACGAAAAAGGAGAATTACTGCGGTAGTTCTCCTTTTTTGTTTTTATCATATGCTCCTGATGAATCATTCAGTATAAGCACACGAGGACGTTGTGGGCTATATTGATTTTTTCGTTTTTCTCCATTCTATTCCGTATCACATCGTCTATTCAGACAAACTATTCGTCATTCGTTTTGTTGTACAGCAAATCGAATCGCAAAATCAATGAAATTTATTGTGCTATTTTTTTTGACAGTCTTCTTACTTGGCTGTCGCACGTTGAAAATAGATGAAATTCCCAATTCGAACACCCTTCTTTGGTTCGATGAGTTCAACTACACCGGCTTGCCCGATTCGAGTAGGTGGGGGTACGAGGTGGGGCATATTCGCAACTACGAAAAGCAGTATTACACCAAGGAGCGTAGTCGAAATGCGGTTGTGCAGGATGGGAACTTGGTTATAACAACAATAAAGGAGGCGTATGAAGGAAGCGAATACACCTCGGCTAGTATTAATACGCTTGGTAAAATGGCGTTTGCTGGTGATTTTCGAATTGAGGTGCGGGCAAAGCTTCCTTCTGGGAAAGGGATTTGGCCGGCTATCTGGATGCTCGGTGCAAATAAGGATACCGTAGGTTTTCCTAAATGTGGGGAGATGGACATCATGGAGTTTGTAGGGCATACGCCCAATATTATTCATGGTACCATTCACTGGTGGGATTCCACCGCTACCGAGTCTGCTTCTAATATCCTAAGCGAAGGGGGAACGGTTAGGCTAAGCCACCTGCATTCTACCTATCATGTTTATGGGCTCGAAAGGCGTGGAAGTCGTATTACCCTATTTGTTGATGGGAATAGGTACTTCTCGTTTACTCCACCATTAACTGCCTATCCTGATGTTTTTGTCAGGCCTTTCTACCTGCTAATCAACACCGCTATTGGCGGCACTTGGGGGCGCGAAATTGATGATTCTGCCTTGCCTCAAAAGTTTTACATCGATTACGTACGAGCTTACCGGTTGTGAGGTTGTAGGAAGGTTTTTTAGGTGAGAGACAAGCTTTCGCTCAGTGCTGTTTGTTAAAAACAGTCGAAAGTGTTTGATTTCGATGTAGAAAACGCTAATTTGAGAGCAAACTAATTTATCGGAATTGTCATGGCAAATACCACGTCGAACTACAAAGGGGTTATCGGCATTCTTACAGGAGGAGGTGATGTGCCCGGCTTAAATCCCGCTTTAAGGGCGGTAACTTTTCGTGCTATTCGCGAAGGGTATAAGGTAATTGGTATTCGTAAAGGATGGGAAGGACTGATAACGGTCGATCGTTCCAAGAAATTCGAGGAGCAGGAGGATGTTGTAGTTTTAACCGAGCAGATGGTAAACAAGCTGGGGCGTACGGGGGGGACTTTCCTTCACACCTCCAGAACTCGTCCTGATAAAGTTGTGCTAGATAGGGTTCCTGAGCTATACAAGGATACGTACACCCTCGACATTAACGATATGACAGGCGAGGTGATGTCGAATATCGACTACCTTGGGCTCGATTACTTAATTCCGATTGGCGGAGACGATACGCTTAGCTACGGCGTGCATCTGCACAATAAGGGTGTTCCGGTGGTTGCCATTCCCAAGACGATGGATAACGACGTGCCTGGAACCGACTACTGCATTGGTTTTGGAACCTGTATTTCGCGTACCATCGAGCTCGCTCACGAGCTCAGAACATCGGCAGGTTCGCACGAGCGGTTTTTAGTTATCGAGGTGTTTGGCCGCTATGCCGGTTTCTCGGCGTTGCTGCCAACTATGGCAGGTGCTGCCGATAGGTGCATTATTCCCGAATACAAGTTCGACATAGAGCATCTTACCGAATTAATGGTTCGCGACAGGGCCATGAATCCGAGCAAGTATTCAGTTTTGCTTGTTTCTGAAGGTGCCATGTTTAAGGATGGGCAAATGATATATCAGGGCGTAGAGGCCGATGCTTACGGGCATAAAAAGTTGGGTGGAATTGGCGATTTGCTTTCCGAACAGCTTCGCAACTGCTCTGCAAAATATAACAATGGACGAAAGATAGATGTCATAAACCAGCGGTTGGGCTACATGGTACGCTCTGGTGCTCCCGATGCCCTCGTCAGCATCGTGCCAATGGCATTCGGCAACCTAGCACTCGATTGTATCCTTAAGGGAAATTATGGACGTTTGGTTAGCTTGCGCAATGGCAGGTACGATAACGTTCCCATAGATGTTGTAAGCAGCTACAAGAAAAAGGTAGATGTGGAAAAGTTTTACGATAAGGAACGGTATCGGCCCAAATACGAAAATTTTACCGATAAGCCCCAGCTTATCATGACAAGCGATTATTAAACGTATTCAGAGAGGCAGCTGCCTCTCTTTTTTTTGGGTAGATGGAGTGTGCGCCATCCTGTTTTCATTAATGTCGGCTGCCAGTGGTATACAGCGGGCTATTTTACGAAATGTAGCGTCGAAGCAGGTCGTCGGCGTGTGAAAATGGGGAAGTAATAGTTTAAGATGGTGTAAATTAACGGGAATACGGTTTTGAAATGATAGTTAAAATCGAGAATTGGATTATGAATTGTAATCCAAAATAGATTTATATGTTATAATTTCAATAAAAGTGTTTTTGTTTAATGAAAAACTATTATTTTTGGGGGCAGCAGAAAAATGCAATCATATGGAAAAATTAGATTGGGGTAAGCTACCATTCGGGTATATAAAAACCGATTTCAACATTCGTTGTACATTCAAGGATGGTAAATGGGGCGAGTTAGAAGTTTCTGATTCTGAATATTTGCCAGTTCATATTGCAGCCACAGGACTTCACTACGGACAGGAAGCATTTGAAGGGTTAAAAGCCTACAAGGGCAAAGATGGCAAGGTGCGTCTTTTCCGTTGGATTGAAAATGCTAAGCGTCTGAAGCGGTCGGCCGAAGGCATTATGATGGCTCCCGTTCCAGATGACCTTTTTGAAGAGGCTATTCTTAAGGTTGTAAAGTTAAACGAGCGTTTTGTACCACCATACGGTACAGGTGCATCGCTATATATACGTCCAGTTCTTTTCGGATCGGGCGCCGAGGTTGGTGTTAAGCCAGCAAAAGAGTACACGTTTATCGTGTTTGCAACTCCAGTTGGTCCTTACTTTAAGGAAGGATTTAATCCGGTTAAGATTGCCATTGTTAAGGATAGCGACCGTGCTGCGCCACTAGGTACCGGCACCCTAAAGGTAGGTGGTAACTATGCTGCCAGCTTACGTGGTGTGATGCAAACACACGACATGGGCTACAGCTCGCCAATGTACCTCGATGCAAAGGAAAAACGCTATATCGATGAGATTGGTGCGGCCAACTTCTTTGGAATTAAGGACAACTGCTACATCACTCCCGAGAGCTCAAGCATTCTTCCATCGATTACCAATATGAGCCTTTTGACCTTAGCCGAAGATCTCGGACTAACCGCTATTCGTCGTCCGATGCTTGTTGAAGAGCTGGAGACATTCGAAGAGGTTGGTGCTTGCGGAACTGCTGCGGTTATCTCGTCGATTGGCGAAATTGCCGATTTGGAAACCGGAAAGGTGTACAAATTCTGTAAGGATGGCCGTCCAGGACCCATCTCTACCAAGCTGTACGAAACCCTTGTGGCTATTCAGTATGGCGATCTTCCAGATCCTCATAGCTGGATTACTTTTGTTGAGTAGTCTACTACAAAAAGAATATACTAAAGGGCGGCATTTTGTCGCCCTTTCTTTTTTCCTTTATGTAGGTGGTTAACCTTCTGCCAAATGCTCGGCGATTAGCCTTGGCTGTAGATAGGTAATCGATGAAAAAAGCATACATTTGTAGCCGATTTGGCAATCCTTCCATATTGGAGGATTAATGGGAATCCGGTTTAATTCCGGAGCTGTACCCGCAGCTGTAAGTTCTTGTAGAGGCCTTTAATGATTTACCACTGTCACTCGATGATGGGAAGGTTTTAAAGGTGGGACGAGCCAGAAGACCGGCCAGAAACTAGGGAATACCAACTTTCGGGAATAAAAGTTAAACATAATGACACGTATAAACGGTTTTTGGGCAATAGCCTTCTCTCTTCTGCTATTTAGTGCCTGCAGCTCTAAACAGGGTGGCAGCAGCGCATCATCGGCAACCGCCGACTCGTCGTACTTTTCTGAAAAGATCACCATTCAGTACCTTCGGGGCTTTAGCATTCGCTATCACGGAAGCTACGCTGAGGTAGATGTGCGCGATCCGTTCGACTCCACCAAGCTGCTCAAGCGGTACCTGCTGGTCGATCGCACCAAGCCCATCCCCAAAAATATGCCCGAGGGGCTAGTTGTAAAGGTGCCTGTTGAGAAGTCGGCCTGCTTTTACGGCCTTACCGTATACGAGATGGCCCGCTTGGGAGTTAACCAAACCCTTACCGGTGTTGCCGAAACGCAGTATGTAAAGGATAGCCTTGTACGTGCCAAAATTAAGCAGGGAAAGGTGGTGGATCTAGGCGAGGTGGCGCAGGCGAATGTGGAGCGCATCATCGAGGCCAACCCCGAGATGCTGGTGGTTTCGCCCATTTCTGCTGGATCGTTAAAAAAGATAGAGGAGACAGGCGTACCGCTGGTGTACGACTGCTCGTATCTCGAAAATACACCGCTGGCACGTGCCGAGTGGATTAAGTTTCTGGCACTCTTCTTTAAGAAGGAGGCGCAGGCAAATAAGCTCTTCGATAGCGTAGCGGCTCGCTACAACCGCGTTTCGACAATTGCCAAGGCCGCCAAAACGCAACCAACCGTATTTACCGAAAAGCGGTACGGACAGGTGTGGTACACCCCCGGAGGCAAAAGCTACATGGCCCGTTTTCTGGCCGATGCCGGAGCGAGCTACATCTGGAAGGACGACAACACCGCAGGTTCGCTTTCGTTGGGCTTCGAGACGGTTCTGTCGAAGGCCTCGAATGCCGATTTCTGGATCATCAAAACAAATACACCTTACGAGTTTACCTATACCCGTTTAAAGCAGGAGTACAGCCTGTACGGCAGCTTTAAGGCGTTTAAGGTGGGGCAGGTGATTGGCTGCGATACCGGACGAACGCCCTACTACGAGGATGGTTTTCTGGAGCCCGACGTTATCCTAACCGATATGGTGAGCCTCTTTCATCCCGAATTGCTGCCCGGCTACGTGCCCAAATACTATAAAAAGCTCGCCAAATGAGCATCGCCACGATGAAGTACAGGCGTAGGCAAAGCGGGTTGGTTTTGGCAGCAGTGGCGGCGCTAATTCCGCTGCTGATGCTTATGAATATCGCCTGGGGTACCGTCTCGATTCCAGTTGGGGAGGTATTCTCGATACTTACGGGTACCGACTCGGGCAATCCTGCCTGGAATAACATCGTTTGGATTTCGCGTATTCCACAATCCATAACCGCCATGCTGGCTGGTGCGGCGCTGGCTGCGGGTGGGCTAATGATGCAGACGCTATTTCGGAACCCGCTGGCAGGCCCATCGATTTTGGGGATTAGCACCGGGGCAAACCTTGGGGTGGCCATACTGGTGCTGTCGCTTAGCGGATCGATGATTGCCGGAACCGTTGTAGGCTATACGGCCAACATCCTTGCCGCCTTTGTGGGCGCTTCGGTAGTGCTCCTAATTATCCTATCGCTATCAGCAAAAATAAAGAATACGGCCATGCTGCTTATTGTGGGCATCATGATTGGCTACATGGCCTCGTCCATCATATCCATTCTCAACTTTTACGCCTCGAAGGAGAATATCCAAACCTTTGTACTTTGGGGGCTGGGCGATTTTTCGAACGTAACGTGGGAAGAGATGCCAACCTTTGCCATTGCCTCTGTTCTGGGGTTGATGGTGGCGCTTTTGCAGATTAAGCCGCTGAATGCGCTCCTGCTGGGCGAAAGCTATGCCTCGAACCTTGGCATCAACGTAAAGCGGGCACGCTACTCCATACTGCTGGGCACCGGACTACTTACCGCAGCGGTAACCGCCTTTTGTGGGCCGATAGCCTTTATTGGGCTGGCCGTTCCGCATGTGGCGCGTATGGTGCTGGGCACATCGAACCATAAAACGCTGCTACCGGCAACCATACTGATGGGCTCGGCGGTGGCGCTGCTGTGCAACCTGCTCACCACGCTTCCGGGCGAGGGTGGCATTATCCCCATTAATGCGGTAACTTCGATGCTTGGGGCACCCGTTATTATATACGTGATTTTTAACCGTCGTAAGCTACAATACTTTTCGTGATGAGTGCAAGGCTACAACCGCAAACCGTAGAGCAGGTAACCCTTAGGGCCGCCGGATTGGGTATTGGCTATGCCAATGGTCGTAACCAACCCACGCTGCTTCACGAAAACATGAACCTGGAGCTTAAGGCCGGCGAGCTTACCTACCTGCTGGGCCCCAACGGTGCGGGTAAGTCGACCCTAATACGTACGCTGGTTGGATTTCAGCCCGCGCTAGCTGGCGAGATTGCCATCGGTGGCCGCCCCATTAAGGGCTACACCGAGAGCGAGTACGCCAAGCTGGTGAGCGTGGTGCTTACCGAGCGCTCGTCGGTGGGCGGGATGACCGTTCGCGAGCTCGTGGGGCTGGGTCGATACCCGCATACCGGGTACTTCGGCATCCTACGATCCAAGGATCACCGAATAGTGGAAAAGGCCATTGCCCAGGTGGGCATTGCCGAGCTGGCCGGCAAGTACGTGTCGGAGCTCAGCGACGGCGAGCGCCAAAAGGCGATGATCGCCAAGGCGCTGGCGCAGGAAACGCCCATTATTATACTGGATGAACCAACCGCATTCCTCGACCTGCCCAGCAAGATAGAGGTGATGGTGCTGCTGCACGGGCTGGCTGCCCAAACGCAGAAGAGCATCCTGCTATCCACCCACGACCTCGAGCTGGCACTCCAGCTGGCCGATAGGCTTTGGCTGCTGGGCAAGGGGAGACCATTAGTGTCGGGCGTACCCGAAGACCTGGTGCTGTCGGGCGAGTTTAACTCGTTCTTCGAGCGCGAGGGCATTCTGTTCGACAAGGAGACGGGCTCGTTCCGCGTGCATAACCCGCTGGCCAAGTTGGTACACATTACCGGGGTAGGGGTAGAGGCGCAGTGGGTGGCCAATGCCCTGGTGCGAAACGGCTTTGCCCCATCGGCCGATCCCGAAGCCGAATACCGTGTGGAGGTAAGCGAGGAGTTCCCTGGCGAGTACCTGGTGTACCGCAACTCCGAGAAAATGTTTACCGCCAACTCCATCGAAACCCTGCTGAAGCTGCTTAAGGCTTCGTAATTCGAAGCGGTAAGGCGGCATGTACCCATGAATTTCGCGATTAAGAAATGACCCTACTCCATTTCGAAGATTATCCCCCGCTGGCGGGGGGTAGGGGGTGGAATTTCGGTAGCAGGTAGTAGCAGGCTTAGGTATTTAGTCAAAAACCTTTTCGTAGGCATCGCATTTCTTCCATTAACATGCATTTTCCACCCCCAGCCCCCGCGTGCGGGGGATACGCTTTGGGCTATGACAAGGTGATTTCTTTACGTCTACTTCTTTTATTTTTAAATGCGAAATCCCTGGTGGTGCAACCCCATATTCTAACGGTACATCGCCTTCCAAAACCGGTACAACCTCATTTTCTAGCGGTACATTGCCTTATAAAACCGGTACAGCACCATTTTCTGGTGGTACATCGCCTCTCTAAAGTCGTACATCCCAATTTTTAGGGTTTACCAAGTTTTAAAAGCCGGCATCTTCAACGTTTTATGGGTTGTTGGGCAGGTGAAAATGAAAAACATGCGCATGTTACCTGTTTTTGGGAAGTAAAAACGGAAACCATGCGCATGTTGAGGACTTTGGGGCAGGTAAAAATGAAAAACATGCGCATGTTATCTATTTTCAGGAGGTAAAAATGGAAACCATGCGCATGTTGCGGATTTTTTGGCAGGTGTAAATGAAAAACATGCGCATGTTACCGACTTTTTGGCAGTCTTGAATGAAAAACATGCGCATGTTATCTGTTTTTGGGAGGTAAAAATGGAAAACATGTGAGGGTTGTCAGTT
>CAXYUU010000138.1:0-8103 GCA_964292015.1 uncultured Acetobacteroides sp. | reverse complement strand
GTATCACCTTCCCGCTAAACAGCGGCAGCCTCACCACTCGACGTATCACCTTCCCGCTACACAGCGCCAGCCTCACCCTTCGACGTATGACCTTCCCGCTAAACAGCGGCGGCCTCACCCTTCGACGTATCACCTTCCCGCTAAACAGCGGCAGCCTCACCACTCGACGTATGACCCTCCCGAAAACCCGGCAGTCGCACATCAACAAAGCACAAGCGGTACCACCATCCCCCCAAACCCTTCCTACTCCCTACTCCCTATTTCCCTACTCCCCATTACTTCAAGCAAGTTAGCTTTGATTTATGAACATAAACTTAAAAATCGTGTAGTTATAGGAGCTACCAGTCTGCCATGCCGGTTACGCCAGCCGATAGGGTTACGCCACATTACAGGCAACACGCAGGTAGCACACTCCATACGACCATAAATCGACTCACGATGAAAAACATTAAGATGAAAAAGGTGCTAATTGCCCTAGATTACGACCAAACCGCACAGAAGGTTGCCGAAACGGGCTATGCCCTTGCCAAGGAAATGAGGGCGGAGGTTGTTCTGCTACACGTAATCTCCAGCATGGCCTACTACACCTCAACGGTAAACTCGCCCATCATGGGGTATGGCGATCTGTGCGACACCTGCGTCACCAAGGTGTACACCGCCGACGATTTAATGCAGGAAACGCAAAAGTTCCTCGACAAGTCGAAGGAGCACCTAGGCGATAAGGCCATCCAAACCGTGGTAGCCGAAGGCGGGTTTGCCGATACAATCATAAAAACGGCTACCGAGCTGCATGCCGATGTCATTGTCATGGGTTCGCATAGCCGACGCTGGCTCGAAAAGGTGCTGCTCGGCAGCGTAACCGAAACGGTGCTGCGCAAGACCACCATCCCGCTATTCATTGTGCCAACTAAGGGGTAACGATCCGTACACTATAATACTACTCGCAATGAAAAACATTACGATGAAAAAGGTGCTAATAGCCTTGGATTATGATCCAACTGCACAAAAAGTTGCGGATACGGGCTATGCGTTAGCAAAAGAGATGAAAGCCGAGGCTGTTCTGCTACACGTAATCTCCAGTGCCGACTATTACACGTCAAACATATCCTTGCCCATTATGGGGTATAATGATTTCGGCAATCCCGAATTAACGAAGGTGTATACTGCCGACGAGTTGAAAAAGGAAATGCAAACGTTTCTTGATAAATCGAAGGAGCATCTAGGCAACAAGGCTATTCAAACCGTAGTGGCCGAGGGCGAATTCGCCGATACTATTCTTAGAATCGCCACCGAGATTCATGCTGATGTGATTGTAATGGGTTCACACAGCCGGAGATGGTTGGAAAAGATACTGATGGGTAGCGTAACCGAAACGGTGCTGCATAAAACTACCATCCCGCTATTTATTGTACCAACTAAGGGGTAACAATCCGTACACTATAATACTACTCGCAATGAAAAACATTAAGATGAAAAAGGTGCTAATTGCCCTAGACTACGATCAAACCGCACAGAAGGTTGCCGAAACGGGCTATGCCCTTGCCAAGGAGATGAAGGCCGAGGTAATTCTGCTACACGTGATATCCAACCCAGAGTACTACGCAGCTAACGATTACTCACCCATTATGGGCTATGGCGATTTAGGGGGTGCTGGCTTCCCAAAGGTTTACTCCACCGACAATTTGAAGGAAGAAACGCAAAAGTTTCTCGACAAGTCGAAGGAGCATCTGGGCGACACGACCATTCAAACGGTTGTGGCCGAAGGCGGGTTTGCCGATGCGATCATAAAAACGGCTACCGAGCAGCATGCCGATGTCATTGTCATGGGTTCGCATAGCCGACGCTGGCTCGAAAAGATACTCATGGGTAGCGTAACCGAAACGGTGCTGCACAAAACCACCATCCCGCTATTCATTGTGCCAACAAAGGGGTAGCCGAGCCTGCCCGCGCAAGGCAACAGGCAACCCACACCCTATTGAGGCAGGTGGCTCGTTGCACTTCCGGCTCATCCCCAACAACCTCCGGCAGTACAAAAGAGGCTGCCCACTGGCAGCAGCACCCTTCTACACTAGGTAGACAACCATCCAACGTACAATCCAACAAAAAAGGCCACCCCGCTTGGGATGGCCTTCACATTTTTTATAAGCCGAATCGACTAGAACATTTTCATGTCGTCAAGAACGTTCATAACGTTCTTAACCGCCTTAGCGCTAGTTTCGAGCTGAGCCTTTTCCTCTTCGGTAAGCTTAAGGTCGATGATCTTTTCGATACCACCCTTGCCAAGTACAACAGGCACACCTAAAGCGATGCCCTTCATGCCGTACTCGCCGTTAAGCATAGCGCAAACTGGGTAACCCGACTTCGTATCGCGAACGATAGCTTCTACCATTTGAGCAGCAGCTGTTCCTGGAGCATACCAAGCCGAAGTACCTTGTAGGGCAACGATTTCGCCACCGCCGTTTTGGGTACGCTTGATAATTTCCTGTAGACGATCCTCAGCAATTAGCTGGCGAACTGGAATACCGCTAACCGAAGTGTAGCTAGGTAGTGGAACCATGGTGTCGCCGTGACCGCCAAGAAGTAGCGCTTCGATACCGATTGGAGAGATATTCAGCTCCGATGCGATGAACGCTTTGTAACGGGCAGTATCCAGGATACCGGCCATACCAAATACACGGTTAGATGGAACCTTAGCAGCAAGGAATGCAGCATAGGTCATCACATCTAGCGGATTCGATACCACAATGATGATCGCATCTGGAGAATACTTGATAACGTTTTCAGTAACTTCTTTAACGATTTTCGCGTTGGTCGAAATTAAGTCGTCGCGGCTCATACCCGGTTTACGAGGAAGACCTGCAGTAATAACTACGACTGCCGAACCAGCAGTTTTGTCGTATCCTTCGTTACCAACACCGATAACACGGGTGCTGTAACCTTGGATAGGTGCAGTTTGCCACATATCGAGTGCTTTGCCTTGAGCAACACCTTTGCGGACGTCAACAAGAACAACCTCATTGCAAAGATCTTTACGTGCAATTTCGTGAGCACAAGTTGCGCCCACATTACCAGCACCTACAACTGTTATTTTCATAATTGAATGTTATTTAATTAAAACCTCTCTTTTCATTTTCAGTCTATTAGCCCATTGGTGCTAACAAATTCACAGTTCAAAGATAGAATACTATTTCCAATAATAGTCGTCTTTTTTTAAGCTCAACAGCATGTTTTTAGAGCACCAAGCTTTCATAATCGGCCTCCAGCTGCCGGCTCTTTTCGAAGTCGTAAAGCGAAACGCGCCGCAGGTCGTAGTAGTACCACCAGAAGTCCTTCATGGTATACACGTAGTTGCTGTTGGCGTTATCCTTTTCGGCAAGTGCCGTATTGAGGTCGAGCACCGAAATCTTTCCGGCAATAAACCTATCCATCGACACCTTGTAGCGTATCTTGGCAATGGTATCGGACTTCGAGGCAATTCGGTACTTCTGCCCCATCATGTTAAAGCGCATCACCTTTAGGTAGATGTTCTGGTCGAACTCTATCTGCGACTGCTCCACCTGCCCCTTTACCAGGTTCAGATTGCTTTCGGCCATCCGGATCTTCCCCCTACGCTGTCCCCAATCGAGGATGGGCATCGAAATCGAGATGGAGGCCGTTTGCGAAGGCTTCACGTCTTTGTAAGCATCCGAAAACGCAAGCGAGTTTTGGTTAAACCCCACCGTAGCCTTCAGGTTAGCCGTAAAGCCGGTCTCGCGCCGATTTTCCTCAAGCCACCGCTCCGCCTCCAGCACCTGACGGTTAAAGCGAACAATATCGGGGTTGTTCTGACGCGCCTGCCCGAGCACCATGTCGAACGAAAGCGTCATATCGGGTACCCTCACAGGAACAACAAGTGCCATTTCGCGCTTGTCGCTGATCCCCAAAAACGAGCGAAACTTATTCTGCGTATCCTCCAGTTCAACAAGCCGCTGGCTTAAGGCCATTTCGGCATTCAGCTTCGAGAGCTCCATCTGCATCAGGTCGCTCTCCGAAATGGAGCCCAACCGAAAACGCCCCTGCGAAATCTTATACAGCGTATCGGCATTCCTCAGGTTCACCTTAGCAATGCTCAAGTTTTGCTGGGCAATTGCCATATCAAAAAAACGGCTAATCGCCGAAAGTATCGCCGTTTCGCGTTGGAACAGGTAATTCCTTCGCGACTCCTCGTACTGTAGCGGATCAATCCGCTTCTGCCACTTGAGCCAGTTTACCCCAAAAAGATTCTGGCTGTAGGTAATCCCAATTGGCAAGGCCTTGAAGGTGGTTTGAACCTTCGCCTCAAAATCGTCACGCCGCTCTATATTCGATTCAATCGAAAAAGCACCACCGGTTATCCCTACTTTCTGATTTATCGATAAGGCCAACCGCTCGTTAAAGTAGTTTTGGGGCAAATAGCTGATCGTACCGTCGCTCTGCTGAACCGGTGATATTGTATTTGAGATCTGAGGTATCGTTGCGCTCAACTTTAGCGAAGGCAAAAAGCTCGCCTTAAAGCTACGGTAATCCCAATAGGCCGACAGGTAGCGGCTCTTAGCATTTTTAACTTCGTTCGATCGTTCAAGCGCGGCGTTGATGTAGCCATCGAGGTCGTACCGAAGTACACCGCCCCCACCCTGTGCGAATGAGCTCGCGCAGCTGGCTACTGCTGCAATCGTAAGTATTACTTGCCTTACTATAAGCATATCGTACTCCTACAGTTTGGTTAAAGTAAAGCGGTCCTGCTTAACGGGACGATTCAGGTAAACCTGCTGCCCCTTTTCTACACCTTTTACAATTGCGACGTTTTCGCTGTTAGCGCCCCCTAAGGTCACCTCCTGCTTCCGGTTATCCGCTGTATAAACGTAGTGCTTTCCGCTCTCGGCCATTACTGCCTTTTTAGGCAGATACAGCACGTTATCTAGCGTGCTAATTCGAAGATCGTTTACAGTTGACATCATCGGCCTTAGCTGATACGATGGGTTCACAACACGAACCATCACCGCATACATCTTTTTACCGTCAACAACTTGAGGAAAACCGGCAATTTCGTCGATACGCCCATCAAACGAGGCATCCTGTAGCATCGACACACGAATTTTGGCATTCTGCTGTAGCTTAATCTTAGCCAGCATATCCTCGGCAAGATTAAAGGTGGAGTAAAGAGTCGAAATGTCTGGAATTAACGCAACCGTTAAGTCTTCGGAAGATATTACGCTTCCAGCCGTACGCTTGGCGCCCGACAAATCGGTATAGTAGGTTACCACACCACTTCGCGGTGCACGAATAACCGTTGCACCTAAAAGTCGCTGGAGCTCCAGCTGCTTTTTAGCTGCAATACCGGCTCTCGCCAGAAGAGAAGTAGCGTTATCTTCTACCTGCAATTTCTTTTGCCTGTAATTTTGCAATGCCTGATCGTAGGCAATCTTCGACTTCTCGTATTCAAGCTTCGACTTTCGCTGCGCCGCAGGAGGATCGTAAAACGACTGCTCCATGTTGATTTGGCTAATCTCCATGTTGATTCGTAAGGTCGAAAGGTTGTATCGAATATCGCGTAGCTGATTAGCCGTATCCGAAGGAGCCCTTAAGGCCTGTTCCTTTAAGGATATTACCTCAGCCTCTACAGCCTTTATCGCATTTACAATAATCTCGCGATCAAGAATGGCAATAGCCTCACCTGCTCGAACCTGCTTACCCTCTGGCACCATCGATTTGATGCGCAGCTGCCCAATAACATCCGATTTAGACCGAAATGCCGGCGAAGCAGCTATAGGGTAGTAATTCTTTGCTACAAGTTCGCCTTCTGCAACAATGGAAACATCAATACTCCCCTTATTTACGGCTACCAATTCTGCCTTAGCAGCATTAGAAAAAACAAAAGCAAAAGCTAAATACGATACAATTCCAGTAGCAACAATTAAAAGCAAGGCTAACAGATAGCTTCTTTTGTTCACTCTGTTGTGAGTTTAGTGGTTGAGTTGAAAAGTGTTGGATAGCCTTTGTGATAAAGGCTATCCACTATAGGATTACAAGTGGCAAATACTACGAATATCGCCAATTATTTGACCCGCAAAAGCGTCTGCCTCTGCAGCAGTTGGCGCTTCGGAGTAAATACGTATAATTGGCTCGGTATTCGACTTGCGAAGGTGAACCCAACGGTTGTCAATATCAATACGAACGCCATCGATATCATTAATTTGGCAATCGGCATATTTAGCCTTCACCTTAAGCAGCACATCATCAACATCAATTGCTGGAGTGAGCTCTATTTTGTTTTTGGAGATATGGTACGATGGGTAAGTCTTGCGCAGCTCTAGGCATGTCTTGCCGCTCTTTGCCAAATGGGTAAGAAAAAGAGCCACCCCAACTAGGGCATCACGACCGTAATGAGACTCAGGATAGATAACCCCTCCATTACCTTCACCACCAATAATTGCGCCTACCTCCTTCATCTTGGCCACAACGTTAACCTCGCCAACAGCCGAGGCTGCATACTCTACACCATGCTTAATGGCAATATCCTTTAGCGCTCTCGACGATGAAAGGTTCGAAGCCACATTTCCCTTTTTTATAGATAGCAGATAATCGGCTACAGCAACAAGAGTATACTCCTCGCCAAACATCGAACCATCTTCGCAAACGAAGGCAAGACGGTCTACATCTGGATCGACAACCACACCCAAATCTGCCTTTTCCTTTACTACAAGCTGAGCAATATCTACCAAGTGCTCTGGAAGTGGCTCTGGATTGTGAGGGAATTGTCCATTGGGCTCGCAGTAAAGTTTTACAACCTCAACGCCCATCCTTTCGAGCAATTCAGGTATTACAATGCCGCCAACAGAGTTAACAGCATCTACGACTACCTTAAGTTTAGCCTTCTTTACCACTTCAAGATCAACCGCTGTAAGTGCAAGAACTGCTTCAATATGTTTTTCATTAAATGACGCCTTCTTAAGAACTTTGCCTAAATCATCTACCTCGGCAAAAGAAAAGGCATCGCTTTCGGCAACCGCAAGAATTCGCTTGCCATCTGCATCAGAAAGAAACTCACCCTTATTATTAAGCAATTTAAGCGCATTCCACTGCTTCGGATTATGACTTGCTGTAAGAATTATTCCACCATCGGCCGCTTCCATGGTAACGGCAAGCTCTACGGTGGGGGTCGTTGCCAAATCAGCATCTACAACATCAACACCATAGCCCATTAAAGTTCCAATCACAAGGTTGCTAACCATTGGTCCCGAAATACGAGCATCGCGTCCCACAACAACCTTAAGATTAGCCTTCTTAACCGATTCTTTTAGCCATTGAGCATACGCTGCTGTGAACTTTACCACATCAATAGGGCTCAGACCGTTGCCTGGTGCTCCTCCGATTGTACCTCTAATGCCAGAAATAGACTTTATTAGCGCCATTTTAATACGAATTAGTGTAACGAAAATTAGGTGTTCGAGTTTGAATTTGTAAATATAGCAAAGTCATCTCGATGGAATTAAAGACAATTGACCCTTAACATATCTTAATAGTATAGATTTTGCATAAAAGGTATGTCATCCCACTTAAAAAAAACATATTTTTGTAGATAAGGAAATTCGCAGAGAATGCGAGAATAAACAATTTAATTCGCTACCAGAATGGAAAATGAATTTAACGACGAAAGCCCCGAAAAGTCTACGCGAGGAAGCTTCGACAATAATTCGGGCGAGTCTTCACTAGAAAGACAGACTGAAAAACCTAAACGAACGCTTTCCGATCCTAACCGAGGAGTATTTGAACGGAAAGTAGATTTCAACGCTAACAGTGAAAGAAGTTTTGACCGTAATGATCGCGGAGGCGACCGTGGCGGATTTAACCGTGAGCGCAGCTTCAATCGTGACGACCGTGGTGGCGATCGTAGTGGATTCAACCGTGAACGTCCTGCTAGTCGCGATGACCGTAGTGGAGATCGTGAAGGTGGATTTAACCGTGAGCGTACATTAAATCGCGACGACCGCGATGGCGACCGTGGTGGATTTAACCGCGAGCGGACCGTTAATCGCGATGACCGTGGTGGGGAACGTGAAGGTGGGTTTAACCGCGACCGCACTA
>CAXYUU010000137.1:0-8115 GCA_964292015.1 uncultured Acetobacteroides sp. | reverse complement strand
CGAATGCATTCCCAAACTTTGGTAATTGATTCAGCTCCGAAGCGAATGCATTCCCAAACTTTGGTAATTGATTTAACTCCGAAGCGAATGCATTCCCAAGTTTTAGTGATTGATTCTACTCGTAAGCGAATGTACCCCCACGTTTTAGTGATTCTTTTAGGTAAAAAGTACCACGACGCCGTAAAGCTGCTACTTTAGCCCGCCTACTTTATAATCGCTAAACCTGTAGATACAAATTTGGGGATGTCCCTTATCTTTTTCGCCCCGTTCGGGGTGGTGGTTTACGGTTAGGTAGAAAAGATCTAGCACCATTAGGCATACCCACCCGAAATTGGGCAGATATATCTGATAAAGTTAGACGTATAAACGAGTTAGCAGAAACCATTATCGAAAACCCTTAATAAAATAGTATGAAAGAGAAGAAATTACAAATTTTTGTTTCGTCCACATATATAGACTTGATGGAAGAAAGACAGGCCGCAGTTGAGGCAATTTTATCAACTGGTCATATTCCTGCTGGAATGGAACTTTTCGCAGCTGGGGATGAATCTCAAATGACTGTAATTGAAAGATGGATTGATGAGTCTGATATTTACCTTCTTATATTGGGTGGTCGTTACGGAAGTATTGATCTGAAAACTGGAAAAAGCTACACACAATTAGAGTATGAGTATGCATTACAACAAAACAAACCACTATTTGCAGTCGTTATAAAAGATTCTGCTCTAGATGAAAAGGTCAAGGTTTTAGGAAGAAAAGCAATAGAAGATAGCAATCCAAAATTATTATTAGACTTTCGAAATTTGGTTTTACAAAATCTAGTAAAATTTTGGGAAGACAAAAAAGATATCAAAATTGCTGTTCATGAAACATTATCTGAATTTGGTAACAGAAAAGAACTTACAGGCTGGATTAGAGGAGATAATAATATTAATACAGCAGCACTTGCTGAAGAAATTGGCAGATTAACCAAAGAGAATTTTGAGTTAAGAAGTCAAGTATCATTTAAAGAAAACAGTAGCGCATTATATGCAAACTTAACTTACAATGAGGTGGAAAAATTATTAAAAAATGAAGCTACAGTATGGAACAGTAATAATATATCTCTTTTTGATTTTTTATTAGTCATTGGAGAAGAACTATCATCTTCATATGGAATATATTCACAGGATATTGAACCATTTCAACAATTAAGCAAGTATAAGTTAGTTAGAATAATATCAAACTATCAATACAGATTTACCGATGACGGACATAATTTTTATTTAAAAACGCTGTTATCAAAAATATAAGAATCATGGCATCTGCTAATAAATAGGCCTTCATGCGGCACGTAGTGCCTAGCAGGAAGGGAGGGTTGAACTACATCACGGACGTTCGTCTGCGGCTTCATCCTCATTTGAATTTATTTTGCAGGCTAGAGCCTGCAATGATAGAATTGACAAAGGCTAGAGCCTTCGCCCAACAGAGGGAAGTGACTAGTGTGTTCGGTGCCATCGAAAACAGGCTTGTACCACAGGTTTAGTAATTTTGTATATTTGCTCAAAATGAAAGAGATGTCGGAATTTGTAGAAAAGTATATCAATCCGTTTACCGATTATGGTTTTAAGAAGCTATTCGGCGAAGAGGTAAATAAAGATTTGCTTCTCGATTTTTTGAACGAGCTACTAAAAGAGGAGCAAGGCCTCATCACCGATCTTACCTACTTAAAAACCGAGCATCTTGGTACAACCGATATCGATCGAAGGGCAATTTTCGATCTCTACTGCGAGAATGAAAGAGGCGAGAAGTTTATAGTAGAGTTACAAAAGTCGAAACAGAATTTCTTTAAAGATCGCACCGTCTACTACTCCACCTTTCCTATACGCGAGCAAGCCAAGCGTGCCGATTGGGATTATGAGCTAAAAGCAGTTTATACCATTGCCATACTCGATTTTGTGTTCGATGCCGATAAGCATGAACCATCAAAATTCCGGTATGACGTTAAGCTCAAAGATGTAGAAACCAATAAGATTTTCTACGATAAGCTGACATTTATATACTTGGAAATGCCCAAGTTCAACAAGTCGGTCGACGAATTAGTTACCAGGTTCGATAAGTGGCTTTATGTGTTACGTAATTTAAACAAGCTCGAAAGGGTTCCCGACAGGTTGCGAGAACAAATATTTGACAAGTTGTTTGAAGCGGCCGAGATTGCCAAGTTTACCCAAGAGCAGGTTCAATCGTACGAGGATAGCCTTAAATATTATAGAGATTTGAAAAATTCGTTGGATACTGCGCGAGGTGAAGGAAAGATAGAGGGTAAGTTAGAAGTTGCTAAGAATCTACTATTAAGTGGCGTTTCTATCGGCTTAATAGTAAAGGCAACAGGGTTGTCAGAGGAGGAGATTAAGGGAATTCTATAGTCACCGCATTTTATAATATTAGGTTGGGTGGAAGTTTACCTCGTCGAATCTGCGCTCAAGTAACCACAGTTTAAAGCATTTAAGGAATAGCCTGTTGCCGTAATATAAAAGCGTAGGCATTGCCTACGCTTAGTGAGGGTGGGGTCGGAAAAATGCAACCCCAACCACCAATATCCTGTCTATTCCTACTTCAGAATTCTGATTTTGTCCTACAGCATCGATGGCGATGAGTGGTAAAGCCCACCGGGCGTTAGGGCAATTGCCCTGTCGAGCTGCGCAAGCAGAGCCTCCTTGTCTTTGGATAACGTTCCGCTAAGATTCAGGTTATTCGACACGTGATTGCTACGGTAAATGGTGCCATCGATCTCCAGTAGGCTGACAAAGGTTCGCAGCTCCTCGAAAAGTTCCACAACGGTTTGTGGGATGAACTCCCCCCGAAACTTATCCTTAAAATGCGCCTCGCCTAAAGGCATGCTAAGGGTTAACGTAGAGAGGAACTTGGGGTTTAGCTGGCTGATAAGCCTTGCCGAGTTAATGGCATGTTGCAGGCTATACCTTTTTCCACCAAGACCATTGATTATCATTACCGATGTTTCGATACCTGCCTTATGCGCTTTTAGTATCCCTTCAATGGTCGAATCAGCCGTTTCACCCTTACTAATTAGCGTCAAAAGCTCGTCGTCGCCTGTTTCGATGCCTACGTACAGTAGCTTTAATCCATTCGCGCGAATGTTCTTGAGCTCATCGTCGGTTTTACTTAGGATGTCGCGCGGTAAAGCGTACGACGATACCCTCTGAACACGTCCAAAGTTCCTATTAATCTCCTCGAGTAGCTGAACTAGCCGATTGGCCGATAGCACAAAGGCATTTCCATCGGCCAGGAAAACCTTCGTTGGCCCTTGGTATACTGTTGCAAGCGCTTCGATTTCGGGCTTAAGCTCATCGATAGTGCGGGGCCTAAATTTTTTTGAGGCGTACATATCGCAAAAGGCGCAGCGATTCCACGAGCAGCCTAGTGTTGCCTGAATAATAGCCGAGTTTGCTTCGGCGGGTGGTCGAAAAAGTGGTTCGTCGTAGCGGAAGTACATAGCTGATAAGTTGAGAGCGGCAAAGATAGCTTTTTAAAAAGAAGTCGGGAGTTGGTAGGAATGAGCAAGCACCGCACCGGGAGGTTCTACAATATTGACAACTTGTAATCGGCATCCGGTAACCTGTAGAGTCCCGCTGAACGTCGTGTCCTTGCTACGCTCAAGTAGCCAAGGCTTCAAGCCTATAACGTACGGCTAAGAAAAAGCGTAGGCAAAGACTGCACTTGGTAGGGGGGCTATGAGGAATACGGAAACATTCGGAGTAGGCAGCGAAAATTTTCGAATTAGGAGCTATGCCGCGAATAAACCGCCCAATCGAAATGCCACATAAATTGATTAAATTTGTGGCAAATCAAAAGCGATGAATAGCAGAAACTTAATTCGATTCGATTGGGCAATTAAACGGTTATTGAGAAATAAAGCCGATTACGCTGTATTGGAAGGATTTTTGTCCGAGCTGCTTAAGGAGGAAGTCATCATACAAAGTATTCTAGAAAGCGAAAGCAATCAGCGTATCGAATCTGATAAATTTAACCGAGTAGACATTTTGGTGAAAAATTCCAAAGATGAGCTCGTTATTATCGAGATTCAAAACCAGAACGAATACGACTATTTCCATAGAATGGCTTACGGAACGTCGAAAGTCATTACTGAATATATTTCTGTCGGGGAGCCGTACAAGAATATCAAAAAAGTCTACTCCATTAATATTGTCTATTTTGACTTGGGACAAGGCGATGATTATGTTTATCATGGAAAAAACGATTTTTACGGTATTCATAAGTCAGACAAGTTGAAACTTTCTGAAAAGCAGGCTGAAATTTTAGGAAAGATCGAACCCTTTCAGATATTTCCGGAATACTATGTGCTGAAAGTAAATCAGTTTAATGATGTGGCGATAGATTCGTTAGACGAATGGATTTACTATTTCAAAAACAATGAAATAAAAGACGAATTTAACGCCAAGGGGATTTCTAAGGCAAAAGAGCTTTGGCGCGTAGATAGTTTGAATGAGGACGAATTACGAAACTACCATAAGCATATCGAGAACCTAAGATATGGGGCTAGTATGGCTTGGACCATGCAGATTGATGCAGAAGAGCGGGTGAAAAAGGAAAAGGCTCAAGATATTGCACGGGCAATGAAAGTTAAAAATCTGGATGTTGAATTAATTATTGAATTGACGGGATTATCTCGTGAAGAGATAGTCAGTCTATAAAATGCCCGTTAGGATAATACGAAGCTTGAGGTCTATGCTGCTTAACCGTACTGTTTCCCGCTGGGCCTAACGTCCTCGCTACGCTCAAGTAGCCAAGGTTTCAAGCCTATAACGTACGGTTAAGAAAAAGCGTAAGTAGAGACTGCGCTTGGTAGGTGGGCGCCTCGCGCAAAGCGAGACGTTTAACATCTTTAGCAGGTATTTGTATGCGCCTGTATAAACGGAAAAGGGGCTGACTCAATAAGTAGAGTCAGCCCCTTTTCGGTATGCTTATTATGCTTAGTTAATTACTATTGTTGGGTCAATCATGAAATAGCCGTAAAGGTATGGTCCCGTTTTGCGATCTCTTGCGTATAGCGAGAATTTGAAGAGGTAGTTTTCAGTAGCTTTCTTTTTAAATGGCATTGTATCTGCAGTTATGCTGGGGAATGTACACTTCTCAAACGATCCTTTTGTGGGATCATCTTCGGTTGGCACAAAAACCTTTATAGATAACGATTGGTATTTGGGTTTCTTAATAATGGTCTTACCCGAGCGGTGAGTAACTCCGTATGGGGTAACCGTACAATCCGAATTCTGTGTTTCGGAGGTTGCAGACCACCAGAGGCTGTCGTAGTTGAAAATCTGAACGGTTATATCGCCCTTGCCATGTCCCGAAATGGCATTACTTCTGGTTGCAACCATACAAATGCAATCTGTGACATCTTGGGGGAGAATTGGCGTGGGAAGCTCCGGTTTATGAGAAGGACTATTGTACCTACTAATAAGCTCCTGTGCGTCTACGATAACATTTATGTAAACCATCGTTTCGGAGATATTTAGTTCAGCAACGTCTGAAAAAGGGTGTTCTTGGAGTAAATCTTTTTCTTTCATGGCTAATACTCTTTTTCTTTTCACCTACTCTTGGGCTTTTCGGCATGGGCCACCTCGTCTGTAAGGGGATTGGGTGTAAACCTTAAGCACTATAACATTGCTATCCAATGAATGGGTATTGGAGTGTCTAGGGGGCTTAATGTAGATTATTAAGGATGGCGGAATTCGGGACGGTTGTTGTTCCTTTTGAACTTGTTGTGTGGGGGAGGCTTTGGTTTCCCTGATTGGAAGAGGTCGTCTCATAATCAGAGACGACCTCTTTTAAAAGCACGTAATTCAAAACATCCAAATGCTCCGAAGCGCAAACGGTGGAACGAATTTACATTGCTTCGTAGAGAATTACTTATTAATCTGTATTGAAGGATCTATCTGGAAATATCCGAATAGATACGGATCTTGACCATGCTCCCTAGCGTAAATTGAGAAGCTGAAATAGTAGTTTTCTGTTGCTATTCTTGCGTAGGGTTTTGTATTTGCATACATGCCAGGGAAGGTGCGCCAATCAATAGTTCCTTTTGTAGGTTCAGTATCGCTTGGCACAAATACCTTTTGCATAATTGGGTCGTATTTCTGATCCTTAATTATGGTATCTCCCGTGTAGTGGGTAATATTGTACAGGGTAACCGTACAATCCGAATTCTGGGTTTCGGATGTTGCAGTCCAACGGAGATGGTCTTGGTTGAAAACCTGAACTTTTAGATCGCTTCCTCCATGACCTGAAATTACATCACCCCTAGTTGCAACCATATAAATACATTCCTTAACATCTGTAAGTTTAATCCGGGTGGGACTGTTAGGGTTAGTTGAACGATTATTGCTATACCTGTTGAGAATTTCTCGGGTGTCTACAATAACATTGATGTAAACCGTCGTTTCTGATACACTTAGCTCATCAACGTCTGTTACGTGTTGTGCTTTGGTAAAATCTTTTTCTGACATGGCTAATACTACTTTTCCTTTTACCTACTCTTGGGCTTTTCGGTATCTGCCACCTCGTCTGTAAGGGGATTGGGTGTAAACCTTCTGTTGTAACATTTTTTCCGGTAACGCCAATATACATTGGGTCGTGCACAAAAATCAATGGATTGTAATATATATTAGCTGGTGTGAGTATTTTGATGGGCTGTTGTTAGTCGAATTGGTGGACTTTTGTTAAAGGTGCTGGTGCAATTTGTTCGAACTGTCAGATGCGGTAGTCGTGTAATAATTTTGCAGCCTGCTTTCTTTGAACATCTGTGAAGGTTTGACCTGAATATTATGTTGGTAGAACCCATCCTTCCTCTGTTTAAATAGCATGAATGCGTTAGCGCCTACGATTGTTTTGTGCCTGCTGATATTAAAATGCTCAAGTAGCCAAGGCTTCAAGCCTATAACGTACGGCTAGAAAAAAGCGTAAGAGCCTGCGCTTAGCTGGGCAGTAGGCGAGTCTCGTGAAAATATTTAAAAGTATACACCATGACAAGGGTACATGTTAATGTGGTAAGCGTGTCGCTTGACGATTTGGATAAGCTGCAGGAAGTTGGGCGGCAAACTTTTTTCGAAACATTCTCGGCCGAAAATGCTGAGGAGGATATGCAAAAGTATCTCGACGAAAGTTTTTCGGAAGAAAAGTTGGCTGCCGAGCTTAACGATACCAGCTCCAAATTCTACTTTGCGCTGCTTGACGATCGTGTCGTTGGGTATTTAAAGCTCAACTTTGGGCAGTCGCAAACAGAATTGAAGGGCCACAACGCGATGGAGATTGAACGAATTTACGTGTTGCAGGAATTTCACGGGAAAAAGGTAGGGCAGCGGCTCTACGAACAGGCCATGCAGGTTGCCCGCCAGATGAATGCCAGCTATGTTTGGTTGGGCGTATGGGAGAAAAATATGCGGGCAATAAAATTTTACAAGAAAAATGGTTTTGCGGAGTTCGATAGGCACATATTTAAGCTGGGCAACGACGAGCAAACCGACATCATGATGAAGCTGCCGTTGAATAGTAGGTAGGAAAGGGATAACGGCACCTCCGTTCGGCAGATGATTCTACCTCATCCAAAACATTTACGGTAGCCTTAAGCTTACGTATAGGCGAGGGGCCATTTCTGTAGTATCGCAAGGTTAGCTGCGGTATAGCGTGCTTTTTCTTTAGCAGAATGCTTGCCGATTAGAATGCGGCAGCTCGTCGTATCGGTGTTTTTCCTAAGGGCGTACTTGCTAGGGCGGGCGAGGACATCGCGGGTTACTGCTCCGAGGAGGCTACCTTCCATCATCCTAAAATATCCCCAATTGCCGTTTGGATATTCACCTTCATCCCCAACAAGATATCAACACCCAACCAATTTTTCGAAATGTTTTGCCGTCTCGAAACGAATTTATACCTTACTTTGTAGTTCACAAACCTAAGGTGCAGCAGCCCCAATGAGTATAAAAGAAAAAACCGTTAAAAAAGAGTCCGTTAAGAAGGAGTCCAAAACCGTCGAAAATCACAGGGCTGGCCCCAACAGCTTTATTGTAGTCTTTAAGGTGTCGTAATAATTTCTTATTTTTT
>CAXYUU010000136.1:0-8120 GCA_964292015.1 uncultured Acetobacteroides sp. | reverse complement strand
ATTACAACCTTGGCGCCGATATGTCGCTGATTTTAGGTGTTACCTCCAATAACGGGTTAACCAATACCATTTCGAGCTCTTCTGCACACATCAATTTAAACAACGTTTCGTTTAAGCTTGGGGTGATGTTTTAACCGATTACTCACCATTACGATATAGGAAAGGGAACAGGTAGCTGCTCCCTTTCTTTTTTTAGGGGGCTAACCCAGCTATCGCGAAAACCACCCTCAGATACCTTGCCATAAAATGAGGTGGTATAAAACAAATCCGGAATTTAGCGGCCTAATAGAACTGCTAAACGAAAAGGAGATGAAGATAGCACTTGCCCAGCTCAACTACGTTGTAAACAACTTCGAGTCGAACATATCAAAAATAGTCGACCACATTACCAAAGCTAAGGCCGATGGGGCCGATTTGGTGGTTTTTTCGGAGCTGGCCGTTTGTGGTTATCCGCCGCACGACCTTTTGGAGCGTCGTGAGTTTGTGGAGCGTTGCGAGCTGGCCATTGCACAGATTGCAGCAAATGCCTTTGGCATTGCCGTAATTGTTGGTGCACCCAGCGTAAACCCTTTCGAAAATGGGAAGATGCTTTTTAACAGCGCCTACTTTATTACCGATGGTGCCATTAGGCATATTGCCCACAAAACCCTCCTGCCCACCTACGACATTTTCGACGAGTACCGTTACTTTGAACCCAACCGCGAGTTTAACATCGTGGAGTATAAGGGAAAACGGTTAGCCATTACCATTTGCGAAGATCTTTGGGACGACCAGCCGCTTACCAACCGTTTTGGGAAGAATCGCCTGTACCGAACCTCGCCTATGGAGATGCTCATAAAGCAATCGCCCGATATTGTGATAAATATTGCCGCCTCGCCCTTCTCGCACGATAAGGTAGAGGAGCGTCTTTCGGTATTCCTGAGCAATGTTCGCCGCTTTGGCCTGCCGGTGGTTTACGTAAACCAGGTGGGAGCCAACACCGACCTTATTTTCGACGGCTCGTCGATGGTGCTGTCGGCTGATGGCGAGGTTTGTAAAGCCCTAACGTCTTTCAAGGAGGACTATGCGGTGGTAAATACCGACAACCTAAAGCCAAACCATTTCGAACAACCATCATCCATCGAAAGAATTCGTCAGGCGCTGGTGTTGGGTATTCGCGACTACTTTGTCAAGATGAACTTTAAGACCGCCACCCTTGGTCTTTCGGGCGGAATCGATTCGGCCCTCGTGCTAGCCCTAGCTGCCGAAGCCATTGGTGCCGAAAATATCCGCGTGCTGCTAATGCCCTCGCGCTACTCGTCCGATCATTCGGTAGACGATGCCGTCGAGCAGGCAAAACGCATGGGCGTACAGTACGATATTGTTGCCATCGAGGATGGATTTAAGGCTTTCGAAGGCATGCTGGCGCCGATCTTTGGCGATCTGCCGCTTAACGTGGCCGAGGAGAACATTCAGGCTCGAATTCGTGGCACCCTGCTGATGGGAATCTCCAACAAGTTTGGCAACCTGCTGCTCAACACCACCAATAAGAGCGAGGCTGCTGTTGGATACGGAACCCTATACGGCGATATGAACGGTTCGATGTCGATTTTGGGCGATGTGTATAAAACCCAGGTGTACGACTTGGCCCGACTGATAAATAGGGACACCGAAATTATCCCCAATAACGTGCTGGTAAAGGCTCCTTCGGCCGAGCTACGTCCCGACCAAAAGGATACCGACTCGCTACCCGACTACGACGTACTCGACGACATCCTTTTCCGCTATATCGAGCGACAGGACGACGAACAGGCCATCGTGGCAGCAGGATATGACCGCGAGGTGGTGCGTAAGGTGGTTCGCCTGGTAAATATGAACGAGTACAAGCGATTTCAGTTTGCCCCAGTACTCCGCGTTTCGTCGAAGGCCTTTGGTTACGGCCGAAAGATGCCGCTGGTGTTTCGGTTTTAGCAAGTTTGCTTTTGGAATGGTTTACCTTATAAGGCAGTAGCTTTACCTCGCAACGAAATTTATATATCCCCCCATAAAAAAGCAGGAGATCCAAGTGGTCTCCTGCTTTTTTATACATGTCGTTGCCGAATTACTTATCTGATTTCTTCTCTTTTGTAGTATTTTCAACTACCACAAATCCGTATTCAGTTAGCCTCTTCATTTCATTTGGGTATATTCCGGATAAAATGTCTCGGCTACTTCTAATAAATTGCTCTACATCTGGAATCATGTTGTTTCGTTGCTCAATTAAAACTTCCGACTGGTGACGCATCTCGGTTGCCTGTTTCGTCTTAGCCCTGATAGCATTAATTTTGGTAGTTATCTGATCGTTAATGAGTGGTTTGAGGGGCGATTGTGGACCCTCGTCTACAGCACGAGCTAAAATGTCTATAGCAAGTACTGCTTTCTTGTCTGGATTGCCAGGAATTTCAACTTTCATGGCGTAAATTTTTTTAGTTAATATGCTAATCTTCTTTTTCGGCAAACATCCCCTTTAAGAACCTTTGCCTTGCACAATTTAAGGCTCATATAACAAAAAATCAATATTTACCTAAAAATATTTTTAATATATTTCAAATAAAGTTCTGGTGCTTTCACCTTCAGCAGTGTTGCTGTTGGCTCGCGAATCGGAGATACAGCAAAACAGGGAGGTGGTATATGGTTCGAAAGTTAGGCGCAACTGACATATTGTCCGACTTTTCGATTCAAAAGTCGGGCTTTCGTATTCAAATGTCCGACTTTTCGATTCAAATGTCCGACTTTTGTATTCAAAAGCTGGACTTTTCGATTCAAAAGTCGGACTTTTCGATTCAAAAGTCGGACTTTCGTATTCAAAAGTCCGACTTTTGTATTCAAAACCCCGACTTTTGAATCGAAAAGTCGGGGTTTTCGATCGAAATGTTGGATATTTTGATGTGAATGCGGGGTCGGTAAAACAGAATGAAGCCCTATGTAGCATGTATAAAGTGATACGAATAGGTCTTTGTCCCATATATAGTCGTCCATATTCGAATATCTGCTATCTTCGTCATACTTCAAGCAAACCGATACCCGATATGACCTCATTCCTTTCCGATCTGGCTCGCGCACTATACGAAAAGCATGGCGATAGCATACATAAGCTTACCATAGTCTTTCCCTCACGAAGGGCACGCTACTACTTTTCGCGCAGCTTGGCCTCGCTGATCAGCAAACCGATATGGCAGCCTAAGTATGTGGGTATCGACGAGTTTATTCATGGGCATACCACCCTGAAGGTGGCCGATAGCTACCGGCTGATTATTGAGCTGTACCGAGTTTTTGCCGAGGTGAAGAAGACCGAGGAGACTTTCGACCAGTTCTACTTTTGGGGCGAGGCGCTGCTCAACGATTTCGATGCCATAGTCAAGTATCTGGTAGAGCCCGAGACCATGTTCCGCAACCTAGCAGCCGAAAAGGAGTTCTCCGACGACCTTTCGTTCCTTACCGACGAGCAGCGCGAAATTATTGCGACGTTTTGGAAGGCCTTCGAGGTACAGGAGAATCAGAAGAACGACTATAAGAGCCAGTTTCTCTCGGTTTGGGAGGCGCTGCTGCCCCTTTACAGGCAGTTTACCCAGCGTTCACGGGAGCAGACCATTGCCTACTGGGGAATGATTTACCGCGAGATGGCCCAAAGCCTAAAAGAGGGGCAGGAGCTCTTTCCCGATGCCGAACATATTGTATTTGCGGGGTTCAACGCGCTTAACCGTTGCGAGCAGGTGCTATTCGACCACATGCGCAAGCGCAATGCCGAGTTCTACTACGACTATGATGCCTACTATGTAGCAAATAAGGATCAGGAGGCGGGACTTTTTCTTCGAAAAAACCTCGACATGTTTCCGGAGGCACAAAATCTTAACGCCAAGGGGCTCTTTAGCAGTGGCGACAAGAGGATCGACATTGTGGCTACACCGTCGGATACCATACAGGCCAAGTATGCGGCGCAGCTGGCCATGGATATTGTTGCCCAGGGTGGTCAATCCGACCAAACGGCTATCGTTTTTACCGACGAAACGCTGCTCACCCCCGTACTTTCGGCCATTTCGTACGCCGATGGGGCCGCCACATCGCCACAAATCGAAACCGTAAACGTCACCATGGGGTATCCGCTAAAGATTACCCCCGTTTACTCGCTGGTGGAGCACATCCTATCGCTCTACCGCATGCTTAAGGTAAACGACGATGGCGTATTCTTCTACCATAAGGATGTTTCGGCCATTGTTGGGCACCAGCTGGTAAAGGGGTTGGGCATTGCCGAGTTCGATGAGGTGCGCAAGCGGATTAAGGAGGAGAACCAGATATTCATCTCGCAGAAAAGCCTCCGGTCGCTGCCCCTTATCGGTCCCATTTTTGCCGTAGAGACTTCGGCGGATAGGAGTCGCGACGGAAAGGTAAGCTACCAGAGCCTATCGTCGACCCTAATAGCCATACTAGAGCAGCTGCTCGATAAGGAGCATGCCAAAAACGACGAGCAGTCGGCCCATCACACCGAGTTTATCAACACCGCCATTGTGGCGCTACGCAAGCTACACTCTGCACTGGTGCGCGAGGCGATGGAGATATCGCTACAGGTATACATTAGCCTGGTTCGGAAGGCGCTTAGCGGCATTCGCATACCGTTCGAGGGCTTTCCGGTTGCCGGATTGCAGCTGATGGGAATCCTAGAAACCCGTATCCTCGATTTCGAGAACGTTATCATCCTATCGTTGAACGATGACCGATTCCCGGCCGTGGCCCAGCAGCCATCGTTTATCCCCTACAACATAAAAAATGCCTTCGGAATGCCCACCTACGAGCAGCAGGAGTCGATGTATGCCTACTACTTTTACCGGTTGCTACAGCGGGCGCGCAACATCACGCTTTTGTATAACACCAAGTCTGACGAGCGCAGCACAGGCGAGATGAGCCGCTTCCTACAGCAGCTTAAGTTCGAAAGTGGGCTAACCATCTCCGAAAAATCGATTGGCTACTCGCTTGGGTTTAAAACTTCGCCTGCCATTTCAATCGAAAAGACTCCTGAGGTGATGGATTTTCTTAACCAGTATGTCGATGGCAGCTGCCGACGGGGACTTTCGCCCAGCGCCATATCGTCGTTCCTTACCTGTAGGCTAAAATTTTACTTCAGTTACATTGCTGGGATAAAGGAACAGGAGGATGTGGAGGAGGATATCAGCAACCAGATATTCGGAAAGATCCTTCACGAGGCGATGGACGTCATTTACCAGCAGTTTGCAACCAATTCGATAACCGCCGAGCAGCTCGATGCGCTGGCAAGCAACCATTCGCTCATCGAAACAATAATCGACGATGCCTTTGCCAAGGAGTTTATTAAGAGTGAGGATGGAAAATCGCTCCTTAAGATGAACGGCAAGTTCCTTCTGGTAAAGCGCGTGGTAACAAAGTACATTCAGGGGATACTAAAGTACGATGCCTCGCTGGTAAAGGAGGGGGCAACCCTTGCCATGGTGTCGTTGGAGGAGGGATTGCAGGCGCTGCATCCGTTTACCGTCGATGGCGAAACCAAAAACATCTACCTAAAGGGCCGACTCGACCGGGTGGACCGCCTAAGCGGCGTTACCCGCATTGTGGACTACAAAACGGGAGCCTACAAGGGTAAAACAGAGTTTGCCGGTTTCGAAAAGATGTTTGTAGGCAAGGATACCGCCAAGTATTCGGGCTCCATGCAAACCTTTCTCTACTCGCTGATGTACGATATCGCCTACAAGGGCGAGGTGCGGAACATTAAGCCCGCGCTATACTTTGTTCGCGGCATCCAAACCTCCGATTTCGAGCCATCGCTCGCCATTAAGGAAGGCCGAAACGCCCCCGTTGCCATCGAAAACTTCTTCGACCACAAGAGCGATTATGTCGAGTACCTCGATATCGCGTTAGCCGAACTCTTTGGCGCCACCCAACCCTTCGATCAGACGGGCGACCCTGCGCAGATGTGCAAAAAGTACTGTCCGTATAATGTGATTTGTAAGCGGTAGGGGAGGTTGCGCGTTAGTAGCGATACATCTGGGTTGAACTGTAATCCTAAACTTCGACACAATAAGCTATCGGCTGTCGATTTCATAAAAAAAAGTCTAAGAGCAGGCCATAATGGCTACTCTTAGACTTTTTTTTATGGGCATATCTCTTTACGGATACGCTAACCAACCGAAGCTACCACATACTCTTGTAGGTAACATTTTTGGGCTGTCCGTTACCGTAGGCAACACCAATGTCACGAATGGCTTTGATGGAGTTGTTTTCCAAGGTAAACTCCTTGTCAACTTTCAACTTCCACTCACGCTGATCGATTTTGGCAATACGATCGGCAATTTTAGCAGAAAGCTCGCTTACCTGCTTGTAGCTGGCCGCATCTGGATTGATTGTCGAGAGAATTTCGCCAGCACGAACGGCTGCATCGTAATTTTGACCTGCATTCCAAATGCTGGTAGCCTCAGCTAGCTTAACCTTACACTCCTTGTCTATTTTCTTTCGGTAGATGGGGGTTGCTGCATCCATACATTTCTTGTAGCAATCGGTACAAACATCAGGAATGCTCATTAGCTTCCATATGGCCTCGTCGTAGCTACCTTGGTTTTCGAGTGCTTTTGCCTCTCTAACAATTAGGTCGCATCTGGTATTGTAGTATTCAACAATTTTAGCACCACCCTTTTGGATGAGCGCCTTTATATCGGCATTTTCTTCGTTAATACCTTTTACGGCCGAAAGGTAGGCTTTGGTTTCGTTCTCGCCAACGCCTTTTACCGAAATGCTTTTGCTTGCAAAACTTTTACCTTCGAGGCCGTCTCCAACATAAAAGGTAATGTCTAAAACTAGGGCAACCATTGTAGGAGCCGAACCAATAATCTCCTTGTTTTGCACGTTAATATTGGCGGTAAGTATAAATCGCGAATCAAATGAGCGATCGGAAATGCCGTTTTTTAGAATAATTTGGGTGAGCTTATTCTTCAAATTGCTTTTAGCAATAGATGGAAGACCTTCAATCTGATCGGGGACATATGCGGTGAGGGCCAAATGGCCTAAATCGTTTTGAGCCTGAACAAGGCTGGTGCCTACAAACAGCATAGCCACCAACGAAACAATAATTTTTTTCATACGGTATAGTTGTAAAGGTTACTTCTCGCCAAGAGTGATTGTTGCCTGACCAAGACCTTTCATGGTAAGCTTGTTTGTGACTCCGTACGGAGCATCTTTTAAGAATTTCGATAGATCTTTGCAGAACCCTCTAGCATCGATAGCTTTTCCGTTAGCATCGTAAAGAGGAATGCGAACCTGTTCGAGGAGCATCATATTTTCTGTTGCATCGGTTGTGCTAAACCTTCCCTTAACGGTATTTTTAGCCATCCAATCCTCGATAACGGCCGAAAGCTCCTTGCCTTCGAATTCCGTTTCTAAATCGCTAGTCCACGAGTCGAACTTCTTAATACGAATGACAATTTCCCTTCCGTTGGTAGCCATATCTTCGAAGTGTGTTTGCAACGAAGCGTTGAAGTTGTCAAGATGGGCAAGTACGGCCTCTTCGAGTAGTACAGGCAGTTCGGCCGAAAACGATGGTGCGCCGGTTCCTACAGCCGTTGCAATCTGCTTATCGGTATAGGCATCTAGCCCCTGAAGGTTAAAGGTGATCGATTTTTTAGGACCCGTAGCATTCACCGTCCAGGTTAGCTGCATGATAATATCCGCTTTGGCCGTTTTTTTGAGCTTGTCAATAGGGCTTTCGCTGATACCGGCACCGGTTTTACTGGTGGCGAGCATATTTTCGGCATTTTCAGATTCCAGCGATTTAATTGCGGACTCCAAATTTTTGAGCGGAAATCCCCTGTCGGCCATTAATCCGTTAATTTTGCTGATAACGGTAAGCAAATCGGCGTTTTCCTGAAGCGCTTTTTTGTAGTTTGGAACCTTTTGAACGGTTCCCTGATTGTCAAACTCCATCATGTAGCCGTTGGTATTACACCAAACGTCGCTAGGTACAATCATTATGGTAGGTTTCTTAGCCTGCCCAAAGCTAAAGCTGACGCACAGCAATGCAAAACAAAGTAGTAGGAATGATTTTTTCATTTTTTTACAGCTTATTTACTATTTAAGGATCCCAT
>CAXYUU010000135.1:0-8139 GCA_964292015.1 uncultured Acetobacteroides sp. | reverse complement strand
CAGCTGAGTAGGTAAATTTTTACGGCAATAACTTATTACGATCTCCTGTTTTTTTGCAACTTTACGTTGTAAAAACAGGAGATTTTAATTTATACAAAATACATCTCTCATGCTAACCCTCAAACAGATCAGAGAAAACAAGGAGATCGCCGTTAAACGTCTTGCCGTTAAAGGTTTTGATGCTTCAGCAATCATTGAAGAGATTATTGCGCTAGACGATGAGCGCAAGGCCATTCAGGCAAAAGTAGACACTGACCTCGCCGAAATGAACAACATTTCACGCCAAATCGGGGTAATGTTCAGCCAAGGAAAGCAGCTAGAGGCTAACACGCTAAAGCAAAATACGCACGACATGAAGGAAGCCACCAAGGAAATGCAGGTGAAACTTTCAGATATTGAACAGCAACTCGACCAGAAAATCGTCATTCTCCCAAACCTTCCTAGTGAACTTGTTCCTTCAGGAAAAACGCCTAACGACAACATAGTAGTGAGCCAAAATGGCAACATGCCTATTATGGATAAAAACACGTCGCTACCACACTGGGAACTAGCAAAAAAATATGACATCATTGACTTTGAACTAGGCGTTAAACTAACAGGAGCAGGATTTCCTGTTTATAAAGGACAAGGCGCCAAAATACAACGTGCTCTAATTTCATTCTTCCTTGACGAGAATACCAACGCAGGATATACAGAAGTAATGCCTCCTCTAATGGTCAACGAAGCATCTGGTTTTGGCACAGGCCAACTACCAGACAAAGAGGGACAGATGTACCACGCTACAATTGACAATTTTTACCTAATACCAACGGCAGAAGTCCCAGTAACCAACATCTACCGCGATGTAATTCTTAATGCCAAAGAATTACCAATTAAAATGACTGCATACACACCGTGCTTTCGTCGCGAGGCTGGATCGTACGGCAAAGATGTTCGAGGCTTAAACCGCCTTCACCAGTTCGACAAGGTGGAAATTGTACAAATTGCCCATCCTAATGAATCATATAAGACACTCGATGGCATGGTAGCCCATGTTGAGAGCATCATCAAAAAGCTTGAATTACCATATCGAATACTTCGTCTTTGCGGAGGCGATATGAGCTTTACCTCTGCTCTAACCTACGACTTTGAGGTTTACTCTGCAGCTCAAGAACGATGGTTGGAAGTTTCCTCAGTATCAAACTTTGAAGGATTTCAGGCTAACCGCCTAAAACTACGTTTTAAAGAAGATGGAGACAAGAAAACACAACTTGCTCACACCTTAAATGGCAGTTCGTTAGCACTACCTCGAATTCTAGCGGCACTTCTTGAAAACAACCAAACTGAAAAGGGTATCCGTATCCCTAAAGTACTTCAACCATATACTGGGTTTGAGTACATTTGCTAATAAGCATTTTAATTACTAAATATGCGGGCACATCAATGATGTGCCCTTTTTCTCGACACATAACAAACACCAACATGCCAGGATTTATTATTAACACAACCTTTAGCGTAGATCAAACAGTAAACCCAATATGGCTTGAATGGATTCAAAATGAGTACATTCCTTTTGTACGAGAGTCAGGAATTTGCAAAAGCCATATGCTTACCAGGATTATGTTACAAGGAGGAGATGACGAGTACACCTACTCACTTCAAATTAAAATTAGTGACCCTCAACAAAGTCTTTTATACGATTCTCTCTGCCACGCCGCTTTAGAAAAGCAGCTATCCGAAATGTTTCCAAATACTGTTTACTACTTTAAAACCGTAATGAAAATAATCGAGCAGCTGCATAATGACCAGTAATAAAAAGAGCTATCTTTTTGCATCGCTAGCGATAATATTTTGGAGTACTGTTGCCGCAGCCTTTAAAATTGCACTCGAACATGCAACAATTCCTCAAATCTTACTAATAGCCTCGGCTACATCATTTGCAATCTTCGGACTGATACTTTATTTCATTGGCTTTAAGAAGGTACTAGAACAATCAAGCCAAGAAATAATGCGATCTGCAGTTTTAGGCTTGCTTAATCCGTTTGCATACTACCTCATACTATTTAAAGCATACTCATTACTTCCTGCACAAGTAGCACAGCCACTTAACCAAATTTGGCCGCTAATACTAGCAATTCTAGCAGTACCTATCCTCAAGCAAAAACTCCCTAAAACAACGCTAACAAGCCTGATTATTTGCTTCGTAGGAGTTTTCCTCATCTCTTCGCAGGGAGAATTTCGAATATTCAACCAATCAAATCCTCTTGGAGTTGCATTAGCACTATCAAGTTCAATAATTTGGTCGCTCTACTGGCTCTTAAACGTAAAGGACACTAGAGATTTTGCCGTGAAACTATTTACAAATTTCGGCTTTTCGGTTGTCTACATACTTGCAATTTCGCCATTTATCGATGGTTTTTACAATTTTAGCCTTACCGGAATTGCCAGCAGCGTTTACGTTGGGGTTTTCGAAATGGGTATTGGGTTTCTTTTCTGGATGAAAGCATTGGAACATGCAAAATCGGCTGCCAAAATAGGCTTGATGGTATACCTTGTACCTTTCATATCACTAGTATTCATACATTTTATAGTCGGTGAGCAAATTAAACCCACAACGATTGCTGGATTAAGTATCATCGTACTGGGAATACTTTACCAACAAAAAGACCAGCTGTTTAAAAGAAAATAAAGAAGTGAGTAAAGAAAGTAAAGAAGAAAAAATTATACTGGGCATTGACCCCGGCACCAACCTAATGGGCTATGGCGTTATAGCAGTTAAAGGTCAAAGTGTAAAACTTGTTTGCATGGGAGTAATCGACCTGAAGAAATTGGGTGATCACTACATTAAGTTGGCTAAGATATTTGAAAGAGTTACCGGAATAATTGACGAGTACAAACCCGACGAACTCGCCATAGAAGCACCTTTTTACGGAAAGAATGTACAGTCGATGCTAAAATTAGGAAGAGCACAAGGCGTGGCTATGGCTGCATGTCTTGCCAGACAGATACCCATTTTTGAATATTCTCCGCGCAAAGTAAAAATGGCGGTTACAGGACAAGGGGCTTCTTCGAAAGAACAAGTTGCCGCTATGCTAAAAAACATTCTAAAAGAGAAGGAACTACCCCAAACTACCTTTGATGCAACTGACGCACTTGGAATTGCCGTTTGCCACTATTTTCAATCAAACAATCCAATTGCCAACTCGGGTATTAATAGCTGGGCTGACTTTATTAGCAAAAATCCAACGCGCATTAAATAGTCAATGCCCATAATTCGTTCAACACACCCCAGCATATCGACATAATTAGAACAATTGCCCCATCAGCGGTTTGCAAATACAGCTTTATAAGCTACTTTTGCTAGCGAACTACAAATCCTTGCACGCATGAAATTTAGCGCTCTATGCAACAAACTGTTCGACCAGTGCGTTGAAAATTATCACATTACTGACAATGTTGATAGCATTTTTGAGAATCCATATACCCCTCAAAGTATTGAGAATATTCTATATCTCAAAAATAGAATTGATGCTGTACAATGGCACTTCGAGGATATCATACGCGACCCAAACATTGACCCCTTAGAAGCACTTGTGCTTAAGCGTAGAATAGACAAATCGAACCAAGATCGCACCGACTTGGTTGAGATGATTGACAGCTACTTCTTGGAAAAATTCGAACAAATCAAGCCACTTCAAGATGCAGTAATAAACACTGAAAGTCCAGCGTGGGCTATCGACAGGTTGTCTATACTTGCACTTAAGCTTTACCATATGCAGCAGGAGGTAAATCGCACCGATTCTGATGCTACCCATTTAGATCAGTGTGCTGCCAAACTTCGAATTCTGCAAGAGCAACGAATAGACCTTTCGACTGCCATTGACCAGCTAATTGATGATATAGAAGCGGGACGACGCTACATGAAGGTTTACAAACAGATGAAGATGTACAATGATCCATCGCTCAACCCTGTTCTTTACGCCAAAAAATAGCATTCAGCAAATAAAACGACAAAGCCCTCCATACAAGAGGGCTTTGTCGTTTTATTCAACCCGTTAAAAAAGTAGCTAATTGCATAAATCAGTATAAAAAACAGGTGAAAACATCACTATTTTTTTAGCAAAACAGTTGCTTTTAGTACATTTGCCCCCCTAACACACGGTCCTTTTCCAATGAGTTCTAAACCAACAAGAATACTTATAATTCGCTTATCGGCACTAGGTGATGTAGCAATGACGATACCCGTTATCTGCTCAATCGTCAAGCAGCACCCAAATGTTGAGATAACCGTTATATCGAAACCTTGGATCAAACCCTTATTTGAAAAGGTTGACGTTCGATTTATTGGTGTGGAAATTAGCAAGGGGAAAAAGGGAGTTGCCGATTTTTTCCAATTCTTCTTTATGCTTCGAAAGTTGGAGAAGTGGGACATGGTAATCGATCTACACGATGTTATATTCTCGAAGCTTCTTCGAAAACTATTTCGGTTGGTTGGCACCCCTGTTACCAAAATAGATAAAGGCCGAGACGAAAAGAAGGCACTTGTTCAATATCCAAATAAAGAATTCAAACAGCTCGCGACCACCTTTGAGCGATATACGGATACATTCAAACGCGCCGGTCTTCCTATTACCATTGAGTTCGAAACTCTTTTTCCAATCAAGGCTCCGCTAATACCCGAAATCATCGCCTTAACCGGAGAGAAGACCGGTAAATGGATTGGCATTGCCCCATTTGCCCAGCATAACGGAAAAGTTTACCCTCCCGAAAAAATGGAAAAAGTAGTCGAACACTTCAACCAAATGGAGGGCGTTAAGATTTTACTTTTCGGTGGTGGAAAAGTTGAAAAGGATGCTCTAGACGTGTGGGAATCCAAGTATAGCAACGCGGTTTCGATGGCTGGAAAGATTCGCCTAGGGCAAGAACTCCTCGTGATGGACTACCTTGACGTAATGGTGTCGATGGACTCTGCAAACATGCACCTGGCATCACTTGCCGCTACGCCAGTAGTTTCGATTTGGGGTGCAACACATCCCTATGCCGGATTTTACGGTTGGAATCAACCTGCTGAAAATATTATTCAACTTGACATGAGCTGCCGTCCCTGTTCGGTATACGGCAACAAGGAGTGCATGTGGGGCGACTACCGCTGCATGAATAGGATTGATCCGGAACAGGTGATTGAAAAGATTGAAAAAATAATCTACCCGTAGATAAAAAAAAGAGGAGTTTAACAACCCCTCTTTTTTACTTTATATTTTCGCCAATTTGCCTGGCTATTTCGGTAAATTCTTCTGAAGACAGCTTCAACTTTTCCCTACGAAAATCAAGATCGGACTCCTTATTTATTGGCACCAGATGCATATGCGCATGGGGTACCTCGAGCCCCAAAACTGCCACCCCAACTCGATTGCAAGCAACCGTAGCCTGTATACCCTTAGCTACTTTCTGAGCAAAAACGGTCATACCGGCCAAGATGTCGGGATCGAGATCGAACAAGTAGTCGACTTCTACTTTAGGCACAACTAGCGTATGCCCTTTTGCCATTGGGAAGATATCCAAGAATGCATAGTAATTCTCGTCTTCGGCGACTTTATAACTTGGAATTTCGCCACTGATAATCTTAGAAAATATCGATGCCATCGCTAAACGTTTTAACGTGAAATTTCGACAACTTCAAAGTTAACCAACCCTGCGGGTATCTGCACCTCAACTACATCGCCCACCTTTTTACCAAGCAACGCTTTTGCAATAGGGGTACCAGTAGAGATTTTACCCTCTTTCAGGTTTGCTTCGCTTTCGGAAACAAGTACGTACTGCATCGTCGAATTTGTTTTAAGATTTTTGATCTTAACCTTATTCAAAATTTGAACAGTATCCGTATTTATCTTCGACTCGTCCATTACCCGAGCATTCGCAAACGAATCTTCAAGTTTGGCAATGCGCATTTCGAGCATGCCTTGGGCTTCCTTGGCTGCATCATACTCCGCATTTTCAGAAAGGTCGCCTTTATCGCGAGCTTCGGCTATTTGTTGGATAACAGAAGGACGCTCTATATTTTTCAGCTGGTCAAGCTCGTTTCGTAGCTTGTTAAAACCTTCTTCGGATAGATATATCACTTTAGACATAGCCTGTATTTTAAGGTTTAAATAAAAAAGAAAGAATCCCAGCACGCTGGAACCCTTTCGTATTACAAATATATGCATAATTTAATCCAAACACTATTCTTTAACCATCAATTTTGCCAAATGCCTACTAAACAGCAATTTTAACAGATGAAGGATAGCAGAACATCGTACAGAGAAGCATCGTGCTACGGGCATCAAGGAGTAGCGGCACCGCCATAAACTGACCCTAAAAGTTCCCGTATTATCGCTAATATTGCACCTAAAGATTTTCGCAATGAGACCAACTATACTTGCCATAATAGCGGCCATCTTTTTGCTCTGCGGATGTGCCAAGGAGGAAAAGCCGATACTCCCCCACACCTATGTCAGCATTGTAATTGCCCTAAGCTCGCCGGAGTACATTTCGCTGCAAAACCCGCTGATGGCAGTAAAGATAGGCTACTACAACAGCTTACCGGTTGGGTACCTCGGAAATGGGGTGCTTGTTTACAATGCGGGAAAAGGAACCTACAATGCCTACGATGCGACCTGCCCAAACCAAGATTTCAAAAGCTTAAACATCGTCGATCAGATTTTTGCGGAATGCCCGGTATGTAAGACCCGCTACAACCTGCAGAATGGCTACGCACAGAATAAGGGCAACCTGCACCTTCAGCCGTACAACGTTATGGCTAATGGGGTTTACCTGAATATTTACAACTAACAAAAAGGGAGGCTCAACCTAGTGCTGAGCCTCCCTTTACTATATTTTAGAATATGCTATCCTCTACCATGCATAAGCTTAACCAGCTTACCCTTTAGCAGCATCACACCCAATCCGAGTACAATAACAAATGCGGCAATACCACCAAAGGTTACGCCATAACCCCAATCTTGCGAGTAGCCGGCAATAAATCCTCCCATAAGGTGGGCTAGGAATGTTGGCAGGAACCAAATCCCCATAAACATAGACACCATACGCTGAGGAGCCAGCTTGGTGATCATCGAAAGTCCGATTGGAGAGAGCATTAGCTCGCCAATAGTTTGAAGGAAGTAGGCGGCCACAATCCACATCATACCTGCAGGTGTACCAGTTTCGTTGTAGTGGCTAACAGCACCAAGCATCACAATAAATCCGAGACCAAGGAAAACCATACCCATACCCATTTTTACTGGGATTGACGGGTTTTTACCAACCTTATGAAGACGTATCCAAAGCGCAGAAATGGCAAATCCTAGGATAAATACGAAGAATGGGTTAACACCTTGGAACCAAGCGGTAGGAACAGTCCATCCTAAAAATTCTCTACTGATGTTGTTTTCAGTGAAAACGGTCATGGAGCTACCGGCCTGTTCGAATCCAGTCCAGAAAAAGGTTACAAAGAATAGGAGCACAAAGATAACGGTAAGCCTATCCTTTTCCTCCTTGGTAAGCTTAGCTTCTTCGATCTTCTTGTTGTTGATATCGAGATTGGTTTCCTTCTTGCGAAGCTTGCCAACTTCCTTAAGGTACTTGGGAGCGTACACCCAGTAAACCAACATGCTCATAAATACGGCAACCGAAGATACCAGGAAGCTGGCTAGGTAGCCGTACTTGATGGCAACAAATCCGCAAAGTAGCGGAGCAATGAATGCGCCAACGTTGAAGAGCTGGTAGTAAAGGGTAAAGGCGCCATCGCGACGGGGGTCGCCTTGCTCGTACAGACCACCGATCATGGCCACAACGGTTGGCTTGAAAAACCCGTTACCGATAGCGATCAACGATAAACCGCCAATAAAGGGAAGCATTTCGTTATTTAAGGAGAGAACGATGAGTCCCAAAATAATAAACACCCCACCGATAGATACCGACTTGCGGCTACCGATTACACGGTCGGCAAGAATACCGCCAAAGAAGGGTAATCCGTAGCATAGGGCGTTGAATACGCCGTAAATAATTCCGGCAGAATGCTGTGAGAAATCCATCCCTGAAAGCTGTGCGCCGGCACCTGCTATCATGTACAGCATTAGAACGGCACGCATGCCGTAGAAGGCGAAACGCTCGCCGGCTCCA